>NZ_JOGH01000028.1:0-68490 GCF_000721345.1 Kitasatospora sp. NRRL B-11411
CCCCGTCCCCCGAACCCCCGGAAAGCCCCGCTCCGTCACCGGGCCCCGTCAGAGAGCCCCGTCAGGGGCTCGGGGAACGGCGAGTCCGGGTCTGCTGACGGTTCACTGCCGTTGCGCGCATCCGCTCCCGGTTCTGTTCCCACTCCCGCACCGTTACTCTCGGCGCCATGGCCGACCCCCGGGTACTCCACGTCATCACCGACCCCAGGGCCCGCGGCGCCCAACGCCTCGCCCACGACCTGCACGGGGAACTGCTGCGCCGCGGCCAGCCCTCCACCCTGGCCGCCCTGCACCCGCACCCCGACGCCGACCCCGCCGCCGCCGTCCCCGTCCTCGGTCCGTCCCGCCACCACCCCGCCACCCTGCGGGCGCTGCGGCGGGCCGCCGCCCGGGCCGACGTGGTGGTCGCGCACGGCTCCTCCACCCTCCAGGCGTGCGCGCTGGGGCTGTTCGCCGCCCGCACCCCCTTCGTGTACGTGAACATCGGCGACCCCCGGCACTGGACCGCGACCCCGCTGCGCCGCCTGCGGGTGGGTGCGTTCCTGCACCGGGCGGCGGCCGTCGCCGCGATCTCCCCGCACGCCGCCGAGGTGCTGCGCACCCGGTTCCGGCTGCCCGCCCGCCGACTGCGCACCCTCCCCAACGCCCGCCCCGCCGACCGCTTCCGGCCCGCCGCCGACCCCGCCGACCGGGCCGCCGCCCGCACGGCCCTCGGCCTGCCCGCCGACGCCCCGCTGATCGCCTGGGTCGGCGCGCTCAGCCCGGAGAAGCGCCCCGACCTGGCGCTCGCCGCGCACGCCCTGCTCCCGGCGGACGTGCACCTCGTGCTGGCCGGCGAGGGCCCGCTGCGGGCCGCGCTGGCCCCGGGCCCGCGCACCCACCTGCTCGGCCCGCTGGCCGACCCGGCCCCGCTCTACCGGGCCGCCGACCTGCTGCTGCTGACCAGCGACTCCGAGGGCGTCCCGGGCGTGCTGATCGAGGCCGCGCTGGCCGCCGTCCCGGCCGTGGCCACCGACGTCGGCTGGGTCTCGGACGTGGTGCGCCCCGGCGAGGGCGGCCTGCTGGTCCCGCCCGGCGACCCGGCCGCGCTGGCCGCCGCCCTGCGCACCCTGCTCGCCGCCGACCGCACCCGCTACGCGGCGGCCGCCCGGGCGCACGCCCTGGCCCACTTCGACCTCGCCCCGGTCGCCACCGCCTGGCAGCACCTGCTGCGCGAAGTCGCCCGCCCGCGCTGACCGGCGCCCCTGCCTGTGCCCCTGCCGGCGCCCCCGGTTGCGTCACAGCCGGAACCCGTCGGGTGTACGAACCACCCGCTGCCGGAGGGACGCCTGACGGAGCGTCCGGTCTCCCGTGTAACGGCCCGTGTAACAGCGCTGTACCGGACGTTCCGGCCCGCAACCGCCCGATAGCCGGACGCCGTGGTGATGCTTGCCGCCGACCGGCGGCCACCGCAGCGCATCGCAGGAGTCCGAGATGAACGTTCGCAAGCCCGTCGCCCTGGCCGCCCTTGCCGCCTGTGCCGTCCTGGCGCTGACGGCCTGTGACCCCGAGGACAGCGGCAGCGCGGCCCCGGCCGCCTCCACCGCGGCGAGCGCCCCCGGCGCCGCCCCGGCCGCCTCCACCGCCCCGTCCGGCGGCACCGGCGGCAGCACCGCCGCCCCCGCCGGGAACACCGGAGGCACCGGCGGCACGGTCCCCGCCGACATGCCGATCTGCGGCAACTCCGAGAAGGAGAGCGACGTCAAGGCCGAGCTGACGCTCGACAAGAGCGCCAACCCGCGGATGAACGGCATCATCAAGCTGACCAACACCAGCGGCCACGACTGCGTCGTCTACGGCGCCCCCGACCTGCGGATCAACCACGTGCCCACCACCTTCATGAAGCTCAAGAGCGGCGTCCTGGGCGCCGGCAGCTTCGCCACCGACAAGGCGCACGGCACCGTGCTGCGCCCGGGCGTCCCGGTCTACCAGGCCGTCAGCTGGCTCGCCTCGCCGCCGGTCGCCGCCAACGCCACCTGCGCCACCGCCGACGTACTGGAAATGGTCCGCAACGGCGAGGTGCTCGCCCTGCAGATGCAGGTCAAGGACGGCCGCTACTGCCCGATCGCCGAGGAGGGCTCCGACCAGATCCAGATCGGCGTCCCGAAGGCCAGCGAGGCCGAGGCCCGCGCCCAGTGGAAGCACGACGGCAAGTAACCGGCCGTCCCCCGACGCAGGTGGGCGCCGGAGCGGGGGCGCGCCCGCCCACCGGAGCCGAGGGGGCCGAGCACCGCAGCCGCGACGGCCGCGGCAGCCATAACAGCCGCGGCAGCTGCAACAGCCAGGACGGCCGGGGCAGTCGGGACTTCGAACGCCCGACGCCCGTTCGAACCGCCGTGCCGCCGTGCTGCTCCGATCCGGCGAACATCCGGCGAATTCCGCCGTCCGGGGCCCGATCGCCTGGAACGCCGCATCCCGGCCTGCCAGTCTGCCGGGGTGAAGTCGCTGCTCAGAACCACTGTCCTGCTCGCCGTCGCCGGGGGCCTGCTGACCGCCCCGGCCGTCGCCGAGGCCGCGCCGGCCCTCCCCGGGCTGCCGTCCGGCCCGAACGGCCAGCAGTTGCTGACGCCCGGTCACCAGCTTCCCGCCGTCCGGCCGACCGGGCCCACCCAGCAGCACGCGCCGGTGCCCGCGACCCGCCCGCTGGACGCGGCGGCCCCGCTGCCGGCCGCGCCGAAGGCCCAACGGGCCCACGAGGCGGTCGAGTTCTTCTGGTACGACTGCTCGCACTCGGCGCTGCTCGAACAGCCGCTCACCCGCTGGGCCGCCGAGCACCAGGCGGACGTCACGCTGCGCCGCGTCCCCGCGATCTGGGTCGGCAGCCCCGACGAGGCCGAACAGCGGGCCCACGCACGGCTGTTCTACGCCCTGGACCGGCTCGGCGAGGTCGACCGGATGCAGGCCGCGGTGTTCCGCGCGGTCCGCGAGCAGCACACCGACCTGACCACCGAGCGGTCCGCCGCCGACTGGGCCGCCACCCAGGGCGTCGACGCGGCGAAGTTCCGGGCCGCGTACCGCTCCGCCGAGGTCGACCGGGCCGTCGAGGACGCCCCGAAGCTGTTCACCCAGAACCGGATCACCGAACTGCCCACCGTGGTCGTCGACGGCAACGGCCGCACCTCGCCCACCAGGGCCGGGGGCGTCGACGGCATGCCCTCCGCCCTCGACCAGCTGGTCGCCGACTGACCCCGGCCGACTGACCCCGGCCGACTGACCCCGGCCGCCTGACCCCGGCCGTCCCTCGTCGCCCGAACTCCCTGGCCGGAAAGGGCGGTTCGGTCCGGAACCGTCCCGTACCCGGCCGAGTCGCCGCAATCTTCACCGAACCCGCCCCCCGCCCGCACACTCTGTGTCATTGTGGTCGGCGGGTCGGCCCGGCCGGGGGGATCGGCCGCCCGCACCGTCCGCGCGGCGGACGACAGGCAGAGGACAGGCGGACGGCGCGGCCAGCGGGCGCAGCCGGACGGCACAGGCACCGGGGGAGGCCACCGCCCCGGGGAGGGCGGGAGTCCGTGGGGGGACAGCGCGCGCAGGTCATCGACGAGCAGCCGGGCCGGGTCGCCCCACCGGGTGCCGCCACCCCGACCGGGCCGCCGCCCGAACTGGTCTTCAAACGCCGGCTTCGCCCCGTCCGGGTCGCCCACGAGCTGTGGGCCGCACGGGAGTTGGTGCGGGCCCTGGCCGAACGCGACCTGCGCGCCCGGTACAAGCAGGCGGTGCTCGGCTTCGCCTGGGCGGTGCTCACCCCGCTCGCGCTGTGCGCGATCTTCACCCTGGTGTTCCACCGGGCGGTCAAGATCGAGACCGGCGCCGTCCCGTACACGCTGTTCGCCTACCTCGGCCTGATCGTCTGGCAGTTCTTCTCCAACACGATGAACCAGGGCGCGCTCAGCCTGGCCAACAACCTCAGCCTGCTGAACAAGGTGTACTGCCCGCGCGAGGTGTTCCCGCTCGCCACCATGCTGGTCGCCACCGTCGACATGGCGATCGGCGTCGGCGTGCTGGGCCTGATGTTCCTGGTGTTCTGGACGGCCCCCGCCGCGACCTTCCTGTGGGTACTGCCGCTGCTGGCCGTCCAGTTCGCCTTCACCTACGGCATCGCGCTGGTCCTCTCGGTCGCCGTGGTCTACCTGCGCGACGTCCGCCACCTGCTGCCGATCATCACCCAGATGGGCGTCTTCGCCACCCCCGTCGCCTACCCGCTGGCCAAGATCCCGCACCGGTTGCAGGAGGTCTACGTCGGCGTCAACCCGCTCGGCGCCGTCATCGAGGGCTACCGCAAGGCGCTGCTGTACGGCGAGGCGCCGAACGCCCAGCTCACCCTGATCGCCGCGGCCAGCTCGCTGGTCTTCCTGGTCGGCGGCTACCTGGTCTTCAAGAAGCTGGAAACGGGGATCGCCGATGTCGCGTGACTACCCGCCGGGCACCATCCGCACCGAGCAGGTCTGGAAGCGGTTCCGCGCCGACCAGCAGCGCATGCTGCTGCGCGACCGGGTCGACCAGGCCGCCCGCCGCCTGCGCGGCGACCGCGGCGAGGACTGGCGCTGGGCCCTGCGCGACATCAACCTGCACGTCGAGCCCGGCGAGTCGGTCGGCCTGATCGGCTCCAACGGCTCCGGCAAGTCGACGCTGCTGAAGATGCTCACCCGGGTCATGTACCCGTACGCGGGCGTCATCGACGTGCGCGGCCGGATCGGCGCCCTGATCGAGATCCGGGCCGGCATCCACCCCGACCTGACCGGTCGGGAGAACATCTACCTGTTCGGCGCGCTGCTCGGCCTCAAGCGCCGCGAGGTCGCCGGACGCTTCGACGACATCGTCGAGTTCGCCCGCCTCGGCGGCGCGATCGACCGGCAGGTCAAGTTCTACTCCTCCGGCATGCAGATGCGCCTGGGCTTCGCGGTCGCCGCCTACCTGGAGCCGCACGTCCTGCTGGTCGACGAGGTCCTCGCGGTCGGCGACGCCGTCTTCCAGCAGCGCTGCCTGGACCGGATGCGCGAGGTCGCCGAACAGGGCACCACCATCGTCTTCGTCTCGCACGACCTGCCCGCCGTGCAGTCCATCTGCCGCCGCGGCATCTGGCTCGAACAGGGCACCGTCCGGGTGGACGCCGGGATCACCGACGCGCTGGCCGGCTACCGCGACTCCATCGAGGCCCAGTCCGAGGCGAGCGCCCGGGTCGGCGAACCCCTGCAACTGCTCACGTACGAGGTGCGCGGCGAGGACGCCGACGACACCACCCTGCACACCGACGAGCCCGTCACCGTCGAACTCACCCTCGGCGGCGACTACCGCGGCGACGCCACCCTGCACCTGGGCGTCAGCGAGGGCACCTCCAGCCCGATCTTCCAGATCAGCCACGAGATCCGGCTCACCGGCGGCGACCACAAGGTCGCCTGCGTCATCCCCCGGCTCCCCCTTCCCCGCGGCCGCTACACCCTGTGGACGGGCGTCTACTCGATCGGCAAGACCGACGGCGGGACGCTGATGAGCTGGCACTCCGCCGGGCAGTTCGACGTCTTCGGCCCGATGCTCGACACCCCGCCGCGCGCCGTCGTGATGGCCGCCCCCGTCTTCGTCCCGCACCAGTGGGAGGACTGATCATGCGCTCCGTCCGGGTCCTGGTCCACCTCAACAACCTCGCCCTCGGCGGCGCCCAGCTCAACGCCGTCGACATCGCCCGCACCCTGCGCGACCGCGGCCACCAGCCCGTCCTGTTCGCCCAGGGCGTCGACGGCCCCGCCCCGCTGGTCGACCTCGCCGCCGGACACGGCCTCGACCTGGTCGTCGCCGGCGACCCCGCCACCCCGCACGCCGTCATCCGCGCCCGCCTCACCCGGCTCGCCGACGAACACGGCTCCCAACTCGTCCACGCCTGGGAGGTCCGGGCCGCCCGCAACGCCTACTTCGGCCCCGGCCGCCAGGGCCGCCTCCCCGTCGTCACCACCTTCTACGGCATCCGGATGCTCCGCGGCATGCCCCGCCACCAGCCCCTGGTCCTCGGCCTCGGCGCGCTGCTCCCCGACGGCCGCGCCTTCGGCCACCGCGACCTGCGCCTGATCGAACCCCCCGTCAACACCGACTCCGACGCGCCGGGCGCGGTCTCCGGGGACGCCTTCCGCGCCGAAGTGGGGGCCTCTCCCGACCAGCTCCTGCTCTGCATCGTCACCCGCCTGGTCTCCGGCCTGGAGAAGGACGCCGGCGTCTCCCGCACCATCGCCGCCCTCCGCCTCCTCGACGACCCGAACCTCGTCCTCGCCGTCGTCGGCGGCGGCCCCAGCGAGGAACGCCTGCGCGCCGAAGCCGCCGCCGCCAACGAGGAACTCGGCCGCCGGGCCGTCGTCCTCACCGGCCAGCGCCCCGACCCCCGCCCCGCCTACCAGGCCGCCGACCTCGTCCTCGGCATGGGCGGCTCCGCCCTCCGCGGCCTCGCCTTCGCCAAACCCGTCATCGTCCACGGCGCGAGCGGCTACACCGCCGTCCACGAACCCGGCCCCCTGGTCGAACCCCACGCCTCCCGCTGCATGTACGGCCACGGCGACCACCCCGCCGACGCCAAGGCACTGGCCGCCCAGATCCGCACCCTCGCCGACAGCCCCACCCGCCGCGCCGAACTCGGCAGCTGGGGCCGCGACTGGGTCGTCGACCGCTTCTCCCTCGCCCACGTCACCACCGCCTTCGAGGAGATCTACCGCGAACTCCTCCACCAGCCCCCCGGCCGCACCGCCTGGCTCCGCGACCTCGAACAGATGTCCCGCTACGAGTTCGTGAAGCCCACCGCCCGCCGCCTGATCGGCCGTTGACGCGACGTCAGCCCTCCGCGAGCGGAATGAACGGGATCGCCTCGCGGATCATGACGGCCGGGTCGGGGGTGTCGTAACCGAGCAGGCGCGCCCACTCGGCGACCTGGGGCAGCGTGGTGCCGAAATCCTGGGCGGCCTGGAGCAGGCTCCAGACATTGGTGCGCCGGTGGCTGTACAGCAGGCCCTGCAGGCGGAGCGCGGCGTGCTCCGGGAGCCCGGGCGGCAGTTCGTCGTTCGAGGTGGGAATCCCCAGGGCCCGCAGTCGCCGGGCGAGCTGCGACGGGGTGATCCGCAGGTTGCCCGCGATGGGGACGAGCAGGACGAACGGAACGGCATCGGTGACCGGGGGATACGGGTTCTGGCCGAGGTTGTTGATGAGCTCCGTCACGGCCAGGTCGAACGGGTCGTCACCCGGGAAGGCTGCGACCGCGGAGCTCCTCCGGGCGATCCAGCGCATGATGCCCCGGAACAGCGGGCTGTCGAACCCGGGGCCGAACCGGAACGGGAGCGGATGGTCGTCGGGGGCGAGGAACCGGACGGCCAGGGAAAGCAGTTCGGCATCCGGCAGGTCTTCGGGGAGACTGCAGCGCAGGCCGATGTCCTCGAACGCGCGGGCCATGGCGGCGGGGGACTGCCCGGTGAGTGCCGAGGCCCTGAGCAGGTGGTCCAGCGGAACGTCCGGGCCGATCCACGGCGGCAGCCCGCCGAAGTCCCGGCTCAGCAGCGGTACCAGGTGTTCCGGGACCGATCGGGGAAGCGCCGGGGCGGCCGGCAGCCCCAGCTCTGCCAGCTGGTCCGCGACCTCCGCCAGCGGAAGCCCGGTCCGCTGGGCGGCCAGCGCGAGATGGCCCAGCGGCACCGGTTCGCCGGGTTCCAGCCTGTGGGGGGAACGCGTGCGGTCCGGCCACGGGAGGAGGAGCTGGTCCCGGTCGCCCCGGTCGTACGTGGACGCGAGGGTGAGGACCGGAACGGGCACCGGGATTCCGAGCTCGTGCAGCAGCCGGGCGGTCGCGGCAGCGTTCCACGGGGATCTGCCCAGTTCGCCGACGCTGGCGGGACCCAGGCCCCACCAGTCGAGCACCCGCAGGGCCTTGATCCGGGGAAGGGTGCTGTGGCGCGAGTCGCGGAGAACGGACTGCCCATTCAACATGCGGGTGAGCCCGCCGGCCCGATTGAGGGGGTCCGCCCGGTAGTGGAACCCCGAGTGCTCCAGCTGGTTGAGGATCGTCAGATCGGAGGGGAACGCGGTGAGCAGCCGGCCGATTTCCGCCAGTTCGGGGACGAGCGAGGTCAGGAGGTCCGCCAGCGGGTGGGGTCGGTGCGCCAGCACCCGCCACAGGAACCAGGGGGCGGGCAGGTCGTTCAGGGAGAACAGCCAGGTGAGGGGCGGTCGTAGTCGGCCGCCCTCGTGCAACCGGCCGCCGTGGTCCTCGGGGAAGAACCCCTGGCGGCGGATCAGCTCCGGGAGCGAGCCCGGCCGGTCCTGTGGTGCCGAGCCCCGGACCGCCTCGGTGATCAGGTCGCAGAGGTAACGGTTGTCCTGTCCGAGGTCGAGCAGCCACCGGTCGCGGAGCAGCCCCCGGTCGTCGTGGACCAGCGCGTGGGCGGCGGAGCGGAGCAGTCCGTCCATGGTCGCGGACAGGTCGTCGAGGACCTCCCGCCGGTCGACGGACAGCCGTTCGGGCGTGGCGGGGCCGGAGAGGTTCACCACAACGCCGCGCAGAGCGTTCTCGGTGGGGCCGCCGGCGCTCCCCCGCCCCAGCGAGACGACCAGGCCGTCGACCAGCAGGCCGCCGCCCTCCTCGCACCAGACCACCTGCACACCCGCCGGTGCCCCGTCCCACGGCACGAACCGCCCGTACGCGGTCAGGCCGTACTGGTCGGTGCTGCGCGGGTCCCGGGGCCGCAGCACCCCCGGCTCCCAGCGTGCCGCGTAGCCCCGGTGGGTGGCCGTGGTCTCGAACTCGGCGATGCCCAGCAGCCGTTCGAGGACTCCCACCGCCGACCAGTCGTCCGGCAGCACGCCCTCGTCCAGGTACAGGCGGACGGCCGTGCCGGGCTCGGTGCGGGCGGTGGCCTGCGGGGTGATGCGGAACAGGTGCCCGGGGCCGTGGATGGAGGCCGCCAGCTCCGGGCCGAGGCCGCTGTCGCGGCCCATCCGGCAGGTGGTGACGGTCATCCGTTCGGCCAGCATGAAGTAGCTGAGCACGCCGATGCCGAACCGGCTGTTGGGATACAGCTCGACGGGCGGGTCGACGCCCTGCCACAGGGCCCGTTCCTCCAGCAACTCCTGCTGTTCGGCGAAGCGTTCGCCGGCCTTGGAGAAGACGCCGCGCAGTTCGGCCTCGCCCATGCCGATGCCGTTGTCGCGGCACTCCAGGTACGGGCGGCCCTGCTCGTCGACGCCCTGTTCGAGGGTGATCAGCCCCCGGTAGCCCGAGCTCTCGCCGCCCGCCTTCCGCACCAGGTAGTCGGCCCGGGCCTTGCGGTAGCGGCAGGCGTCCAGCGCGTTCTGGTACAGCTCGCGGACGGCCAGGTCCCGGTCGTGGTAGAGCTGTTCGCCCATCAGCAGCGAGCGCATCTGCCGCTCGTTGAGCCGGAACCGGGCCGACTCCTTGAACGTGCCGGGCGCCGGTGCGACGTTCGCGGAGGACAGTCGCAGCGGCAGGCCCGTCACCGCCTCGGACCCCAGGGTGCGCTGGACGGCGTGCAGCAACTCGTCCGCGTGGGCGACGTACTCGCGCAGCGCCTCGGCCACCGCCTCGTGGTGGCACTCGGCCCGCAGCACGGGCAGCCCGGGGGCGCCGCCCCAGTGCATCTCCCGCAGCGTGGACAGGAGTTGCGGCAGCAGCACCGGATCCTGGATGCCGAGGTGGTCGGCGACGATCTCGGGCAGCGCGGTGGCCTCGACGGCGAGCGCGTACGCCAGCGCGGTCAGCAGCACCAGCCGGGGCGGCCGTACGGTCTGGTGGCCCTCGCAGTCGATCAACTCCCGCTCCGTCAGGTCGTGCAGGAACTCCCGGTTGGCCACCCCGGCGCCGCGCCGCAGCCCGCCGAGTGCGGTCCGCACCGTCAACGGGGTGAGTGCGGCCCTCAGTTCGGCCCCGGGCAGGGCGGCGAGCAGCGCGGTGACGGCGGCCGGTTCCGCGAGGTCGGCGTGCCGGGCCAGGTGGCGGTGCCACAGCCAGTGGGCGAGGGCGGGCTCGGTGCGGGCCCGGTCGGCGAGCTGCCGGTGCTCCTCGCCGTACCGTTCGGGCCGTTCGCCGCAGGCGAGTTGGAGGGCGCGGACCCGGTAGACCATGGGCAGCAGGACCAGCACGGCGGCCTCCGCCGGGTACAGGAACCCGTCTCCCGGTTCGCCCAGCAGCCGGCCCACCGCGCGGACGAAGCGCCGCACCACGTCCGGGTCCTGCCACGGATCGTCCGCCAGCAGCGGCGCCAACCCGTCCCGGAAGCAAGCCAGTTCGGTCGCCGCCCGGACGGCCTGCCGCTTCCACGGCTCCGCCTCGCTGCCGGGCCGCAGCCGCGACCACACGGCCGACTCGGCGACCAGCCGGGCCCACTCCTCCCCGGGCGCGGACGGCTCCGCCGGGGCGGCGTGCACGTGGACGGTGCCGATCCGCCCGGCCTGGACGACACTCCCCGCCGTCCCGCCGCTGAACACGTTCCCGCCGTCGAGGCTCCCCGCCGTCCCGCCGTCGAAGGCGTTCCGGCCGTCGAACACGTCGCTGTTCCGCTCCACCCGCGCCTGGCTCCCCTCCGGACTGGGAGGACGAGCCTACCGGTCCGGCGGGACGGGGACGCCGAGGGCGCGGAGCAGGTCCCAGGCGGCGTGTTCGGCGTACAACTCATCCGATTCGACGGCCAGTTCGACCTGTCGGGGGTCGAAGGGCAGCCCGGCGGCGCCGGCCCAGGCGAGGGCGTGCCCGAGGGCCTCGGCGCGCTGCTGCTCCCACTCGGCGGTCACCTCGTCGACGCACTCCTGCCACTCCTCGGCGCTCAGCCCCTCGTCGTCCTGCTCGCAGCCGAACCGCTCCCGCACGGCCTGCTCCACGACCAGGTGGACGGCCTGCTCGAACATCCAGGCCGGGCCGCCGGGCAGGCAGCCGTGGATCTCGGACCAGTCGCTGTGGAAGACCCGGGCCACCAGCGCGGGGGCGGCGGTCCGTTCGGCGAGGCGGGCGGCGAGGTCGCCGGGAGAGCCGGGGGCGGCGGTGCCGGAGCCGGTCAGGACGTGCCAGCCACCGGGGCAGGAGAGGACCTCGGCCGGGTCGGGCACCTCGGGCAGTTCCGCGCTCCCGGCGCGGAAGACGATCAGGTGGCCGGTGAAGCCCACGGGTTCCCCCTCGGAACACTGCCGGGGCTCAACTCCCCGGCCGGAGCACCAGTGTGACGAAGCCGAAGCCGTCGCGGTACCCGGTCAGCCACTCCTCCCGGTGGGTGTCCGCCGCGCGCAGCGCGGCCTCGCGCTCGGGCCCCGGCGGCCGGTCGAGGGCCCAGTCGGCGAGGGAGCCGGTCCAGGCCCACTCGTAGGCGTCGAGTTCGGCCCGGCTGGAGGTGTGCCCGGCGACGGGAAGCCAGCCGGCGTCCCGGACCGCGGCCACCGTCCCGGCCAGGTCGGTGAGGCCGTCACCGAACAACTCCCTGGCGCGGGGCGCCGGTTCGCGCTCCCAGTAGGACTCGCCGAGCAGCACCGCGCCACCCGGCGCGAGCAGCGGGCCGATCGCGGCGAGGGCCGGGCCGAGCCCGCCGAAGGCGTGGGTCGCGCCCACGCACAGCACCGCGTCGAAGGGCTCGGCTGCGGTGAACTCCCGGGCGTCGCAGTGGTGCAGGCCGATCCGCCGGGCCACGCCGAGCCGCTCCGCGGTGCGCCGGGCGGTGCGCAGCGCGGCCGGGTCGGTGTCGACACCGACCGCCCGCAGGGCCGGGTGCGCGGCCAACGCCCGTACCAGCCAGGGGGCTTCGCCGCAGCCGAGGTCGAGCAGCCGCCCGTCCGCCCGGCCGCGCAGCAGCCGCTCCAGCAGTTCCCGCACCGCCTCGTCCGACAGCGGCGCGGCGACCGGGTGGTCGCGGTGCGCGATCCGTGAGATCTCCTGACGCTCCATCGTCGGATCCTTCCCGTCGCGCCGCCCGGCTATTCAGTCCGCCGCGCCGCCCGGCTGCTCGGCGCGCTGCGGCCGCGGGTAGGTGCGGCCCTTCCAGGCGGCGCCCCGGCCGCGCCAGTGCTGGACGGCGGAGTCGACCGTCATCAGCAGGTACAGCAGCGCGGTGAACGGCAGCAGCGGCGCGGCGGCCGCGGGCTGCCCGTAGTAGCGGAGCATCGGCGCGTACGTCCCGGCCATCACCGCCCACCCGGCCAGGCCCGCCCCGGCCGTCCACCACGCCCCGGCGGCGGCCCCGGCGACGGCGGCCACCGGCGGCACCAGGTAGACCAGCGCCAGGCCCGCCACCGTCCCCGCCAACAGCAGCGGCGAGTACCGGAGTTGGGCGTACGCGCTGCGCGAGACCATCCGCCACAGCGGGCCCAGCGCGGGGTAGGGGCGGACCGAGTCGACCAGGTCCGCGAGGCCCAGCCAGGTCCGGCCGCCGGTGCGCTTGACCGCCCGGGCCAGCGAGACGTCGTCGATCACCGCCCCGCGGATCGCCGCGACCCCGCCCGCCCGCTCCAGCGCGGCGCGCCGCACCAGTGAGCAGCCGCCGGCCGCGGCGGCGGTCCGGGCGCCGGGCCGGTTGGCGCGCCGGAACGGGTACAGCTGGGCGAAGAAGTACACGAACGCCGGGACGATCAGCCGCTCCCAGCCGCCGGCCACCCGCAGCCGGGCCATCTGCGAGACCAGGTCCAGCCGGTGGCCCTCCCCGGCCGCGACCAGCGCCCGCAGCGAGCCGGGGCGGTGCGCGATGTCGGCGTCCGTCAGCAGCAGCCACTCGGCGTCCCCGGCCTGCCCGACGCCGTGCCGCAGCGCCCACAGCTTGCCGGTCCAGCCCTCCGGCAGCGGAGGGGGAGTGGTCACCGCCAGCTCCAGCCCCCCGGTGCGCTCCGCCAGCTCCCGGGCCAGCCCACCGGTGCCGTCGGTGCTGTGGTCGTCCACCAGCACCACCCGGGCCCGCCCCGGGTACTCCTGCGCCAGCAGGCTCGGCAGCGACACCGGCAGCACCCCCGCCTCGTCCCGGGCCGGGACCAGCACCACCACCGAGGGCCAGGACGCGGGCTCGCCACCGCCCCGGGGCAACCGCTGGTCCGTCCGCCAGAACCCCCCGTGGCACACCGCCAGCCACACCCACGCCAGCAGCGACACCACCGAGACCCACCACAGCACCGTCACCCGGGCAGTCTGCCCGATCCGCCCCCAACCACCCCCGAGGCACGACGGCCCGAGGGCGGGGGTGTCAGACGGGTTCCGGCGGCAGCGCGGCCACGGCCAGGGCGACGGCCTCGGCGGCGGTGGCGACCGTGGCGGGTTCGCCGCCGCCCGCGCGGACCAGGTACCCGCCGCGGTGCAGCGGCTCGACGGACGCGCCGACCCGCTCGAACGGGTAGTCGGGCGTGCTGGAGAACCACAGGGTGTAGTGGCTGGTGACCGGCCGCAGCCGCCGCAGCCGGGGCTGCGCGAACGCCGCCTCCCACAGGGCCTTCACGTCCTCGCGGGCCACGGGGTACGGGCCGTGTGCGAGGCCCTGCATGCGCACCCGCCAGTTCAGCTCGATCCGGTCCAGCGGCGTCCGCTCGTGGGTGAACGCCCACTCCTGGACATGCAGGAACGGGGCGGTCCGCCGGATCGCCGCCAGGTCCGCCCCGGCCAGCCAGGCCGAGACCGCCCGGAGGGCCGGGAGCAGGTCCGGCGGGCGTCCCTCGGCCAGCGGCAGCCTGCCGCGGTACAGCGTCAGGTGCGGGGGGTAGCGGTCGCTCTCCCCGCGCAGCCTCGCCCGGTCGGGCGCCGGCGGGCCAGGCTCGGCCCCGTGGTGCGGCGCAGGCGTGGCCGGCGGCCCCTCGAACTCGGCCGTGCACCAGGTCAGTCTGCGGGCCGGGGGCAGCGGGAGGCCCGCCGCGGCGGTGAGCCGGGCCAGTTCGGCGCCGAACCGGGCCGCGGAGGCGTCCCGTTCGGCCTGGGTCTCGTGCGGGGGGAGGATCACGGCGCGCAGTGTAGGGCCCGGGGCGCGACGGCCCGGCGGCAGGTTCAGACCCGGGCGGGGGCCGTCAGGAGTGCGCCCTGCGGGTAGGCGAGGGCCTCGGGCTGGAGGGCGGACGGGCGGCCGGAGTGCAGGACGGTCAGCGTTCCGTCGCCGGGGCGGGTGCCGGGGCCGAGGCGGCGCAGGGTCTGGGCGGCGATCGCGTCCGCGGAGCCGTGCAGGCGGACCGGGTGGGCGAGGGCGGCGGCGATCAGGTCGTCGATCAGTTCGTAGTGGGTGCAGCCCAGCACCACGTCGGTGGTCCCGGCGGGGGTGCGGGCGGCGGCCGAGGCGACGGCGGCGGCGATCGCGGCCCGGTCGGCCCGCTCGACGGCTTCGGCCAGTTCGGGGCAGGCCACCTCGTGGACCTCGGCGGCCCCGCCGAACTCGGCGATCAGCCCGCGCTGGTACGCGCTGCCGGTGGTCCGGGAGGTCGCCCAGATCGCCACCACCCCGCCGGCCGCGGCCGCGGGCTTGATCGCGGGCACCGTCCCGACCACCGGCAGCCCCGGCTCGAACTCGGCCCGCAGCCGGTCCAGCGCGTGCACCGTCGCCGTGTTGCAGGCCACCACCAGCGCCTCCGGGCGGTGCGCCATCGCGGCCCGGGCGCAGGCCAGCGCGTGCTCGGTGATGTCCTCGGGCGTCCGCGGCCCCCAGGGCATGCCGTCGGGGTCGCAGGAGACGACCAGGTCCGCGTCGGGGCGCAGCCGCCGGATCGCGGCGGCGGCGGCGAGCAGTCCGAGTCCGGAGTCCACGAGGGCGATCTTCACGAGCACCGACTCTACCCCGTGCCCCCGCGGCCCCCGCGGAGCCGCCGTCCCCGCCCCGGGCGCCCCGGCGCGAGCCGCCGTCCTACGGCCCTGGGAGCCCGGGTCTGCTCCGTTTGACTGACAGTATGACCGCGATCTTGGCGTGTCCCCGGCCAGTGGCGGTGCCTCCTCCGAGGCTTGGGTCCCATGGGACAGCTGACAGCATCGAACGAACGGGTGCCGGCCGACAACAGGGTGTCGGGCACGGCCTACACCAACCTGGTGGTCGCCACCATCGGCTTCGCGCTGACCTTCTGGGCGTGGAACCTGATCGCCCCGCTGGCGGGCGAGTTCGACAAGACCCTGCACATGTCGTCGTTCGCCCAGTCGTTCCTGGTCGCGGTGCCGGTCATCGTCGGCTCGCTGGGCCGCGTCCCGGTCGGCGCGCTGACCGACCGGTTCGGGGCCCGGCTGATGTTCCCGCTGATGTCGGCGCTGACCATCGTCCCGGTGCTGCTGCTGATCCCGGCCCGCGAGTCGTACGGGGCGCTGCTCGCGGTCGGGTTCTTCCTCGGGCTCGGCGGCACCACCTTCGCCATCGGCGTGCCGCTGGTGAACTCCTGGTTCCCGGCCAGCAAGCGCGGCCTGGGCATCGGCGTGTTCGGCATGGGCATGGGCGGCGTCGCGCTGTCCGGCTACTTCACCCCGCGGCTGTGGAAGCACAGCCACGACCTGCCGTTCTGGGTGATGGCGATCGCCCTGGCCGCCTACACGGTGGTCTCCTTCTTCCTGCTGCGCGACCGCCCCGACCGGGTGGTCCCGACCGCCTCGCTGGCCTCCCGGCTCGGGCGGGCCGGGCGGCTGCGGGTGACGTGGGAGCTGTCCGCGCTGTACGCGATCGGCTTCGGCGGCATCGTCGCGTTCGGCGTCTACCTGCCCACCTACCTGAAGACCTGGTACGAGCTGTCCGCCACCGACGCGGGCACCAAGGCCGCCGGGTTCGCGCTGGTCACGGTGGTCTTCCGGCCGTTCGGCGGCTGGCTGTCGGACCGGATCCACCCGGCCGTGGTGACCTGCTGGGCGCTGGCGGTCACCGCACTGTTCGCCGTCGTCCAGGCCTTCGACCCGGCCCTCAGCCCGGTCGGCACCATCGCCTTCATGGTGATGGCGGCCGGCCTGGGCACCACCAGCGGCTCGGTGTTCGCGCTGGTCGCCCAGGTCACCCCGGTCGCCCAGGTCGGCTCGGTGACCGGCATCGTCGGCGCGATCGGCGGCCTCGGCGGGTTCGTCCCGCCGCTGGTGATGGGCGCCATCTACAGCGCCAAGAGCAGCTACTCGATCGGCTTCATGCTGCTCTCCGACCTGGCCCTGGCCGGCGCCGTCTACGCGATCGGCCGGATGCGCGGCATCCGCCCCACCGCCACCGACTGACCCGGCCCGGCCCGTGCGCGAGCGGCCCGCACCCCTCCGGAGGGGTGCGGGCCGCTCGCCTGCCGGACGGGGTCAGGACTGCGCGCCCAGCAGCCGCTGCACCGCCGGCTCCAGGCCGGACAGGATGGTGTCGAACCGGCGGGTCGAGGTGGTCGAGTCGACCTGGAGGCGGCTGATCCGCAGCGGGTGCGCGGGCAGCCGGGGCCCGAGCCGGTGGTCGGAGAGGAAACCGAGCCGGTAGCCGAGCTGGCGCAGCACCGCGTCCGCCCGCTCGTCGAAGCCGCCGTCCGGGTAGGCGAACGCCGACGGGGCCTCGCCCAGCCAGCGGGTCAGCGCCCGGTGCGCGCCGGTGATCTCCGCGTGCACCGTCGCCTCGTCGCAGCGCCGCAGCGAGGGGTGCCCCAGGGTGTGGTTGCCGACCGTGACGTCCGCCTCCCGCAGGGTGCGCAGGTCCTCCGGGCGCAGCTGCTCCTGGGACGGCGGGCGGCGGTTCGCCGAGACCCGCAGCTCGGCCAGGCTGCGCCGCCGGTCCGGGTCGGGCATCGCCTTGAGCAGGGCCAGCACCCGGGCCGGGTCGGCGCCGCGGGACAGCAGCCGGGCCCGGCCGCCGTGCCGGGACAGGAACGCCGCCTCGTGCCACCAGAACGGCTTCTCGGTGCCGACCAGCTCGGCGATCACGAACGCGGCCGCCGGGATCCGCCGGGCCACCAGCTCCGGCAGCGCGTGCCGCAGCACGGTGCGGTCCGGGTCGTCGAAGGTCACCAGCACCGAGCGCGGCGGCAGCGGCCGGCCCTCGGCCAGCGCCCGTTCCACGTCCTGCACGGACACCGGCGTGGCCAGCCGCCGCAGCCGGTCCAGCTGGGCGCCGAACGAGGCCGGGTCGGTGATCCCGTGGTAGGCGAGCACGGCGAGCCGCTGCGCGGCCCGGGCCCGGAACAGCGGCTGGGCGGGGCTGAACCGCAGCCAGCTGCTCCGGTCCCGCCCCTGCTCCCGGGGCCGGCGCGGGGCGGGCGCGGCGGACGGGACGACGGGCTGGGGCGGGGCGCAGACGGCAGCGGCGGTGGTGGCGTACGACACGGTTCCCCCCTCGGTCGCCGGCAAGCGGCGTGGCGGTACCGTCGGCAGGCGGAGCCCGGCCTCCGACCCCGGGCGCGGCGGCTCCGCACCCGAGTGATCTAGCCCGCGGCGGGGGTACTCCCGACCCCGCTCGTCAGGCGGCTCCTGGATCGCTCAATGTAGTGGAGACCCACGACGCCCCGGGATGGTTGTACGCCGGACGGCGAGATTTCGCGGGCGGTCCGGAAACGCTCCGCAAGGCGGCCCGGCAGCCGCCGGAAGCCCTTGCAACGGCCCCCGCCGGGCGCCCCGTCCGGCATCCGCCGGGTACCCGTCCGGCATCCGCCGGGTACCCGTCCGGCACTGCCCGGCACCGTCCGGCGGCGTTCCGGCGGCGTTCCGGCGGGGGAGGAGGACCATGGCCCGCGCCCCCGCACCGGGTTACCGTTGAGGGCATGGCAGACACCCGAAGTGACCGTGCCGCTACCCGCCGCTCCGCCCTGTTCAGCGGCTGCGCGCTGCGCCGCCACCAGCCGCTGCTGGCCCTGCTCGGCCTGGTCTGCGTCGGCATGGGCATCGCGGTGGCCGTGCTGGTCCCGCAGACCGACGGCCCGGCCTGGGTGATGGCGGTGGCCGGCTGCCTGGCCGCCGGGGTGCTGGTGCTGGTCCGGATCGGCGTCGCGCTGCTGCGCCCGAGCGGCGGCGCCACGTCCTGAACCGCCCGGACCGGTCGGGTTGACCGACTGTCGACCGGAAAACGTCCACCAATGGGACAGGACCGGTCGGACCGGCTGATTTTCGGCCTACCTACGCACTTCTTTCACGTTTCCGGGGCACCAGCCTCACACTTCCCCCTACTGTGATTCGCATCGCCCGCGGCAGCCGCGGGCCGGGGGAGTCACAGTCCGGTGCGGGGGCACCGCGAGGGGGATCCATGCCGAGCAGCGCCGCCGGGGCCGGAGGCGTCCGGACCAAGGTCAAACAGCAGCTGGCCCGCGCGGCCGGCCGGGTGCCCGGTGAGGGCGCCACCCTGCTGATCTACCACCGGGTGGGCGGCGGCACCGCCGACGAGCTCGACCTCGCCACCGCCGACTTCACCGCCCAGGCCGACCTGCTCGCCGAGCTCCCGCCCGGCCGGGTCGTCCCGCTGGACACCGCCGCCGACCGCCTCGCCGCCGGCCTGCGCACCCCCAGCACCGTCCTCACCTTCGACGACGGCTTCGCCGACACCTACGAGACGGCCTGGCCGCTGCTCAGGGAACGCGGCCTGCCGTTCACGGTCTACCTGGCCAGCGGCCTGGTCGGCGCCCCGATGCGCTGGGAGGGCTCCACCGCCAAGGGCGCCCCCGCCACCGGCCTCAGCTGGGAGCAGCTGCGCGAGATGACCGCCTCCGGGCTGTGCACCGTCGCCAACCACACCCGCAGCCACGCCCGCCCCGAACTGCTCACCACCGCCGAACTCGACGCCTGCGGCGACGACGTCGAGGAACACCTCGGCACCCGCCCCGCGCACTTCGCCTACACCTGGGGCCGCCCCGTCCCGCACCTGGACGCCGCGCTGCGGGCCCGCTTCCGCACCTGCGCCACCGGACAGGTCGGCCGCAACCTGCCCGGCTACGACCCGGTCCGCTTCCACCGCGTCCCGGTCCGGCGCACCGACCCGATCGACTTCTTCCGGGCCAAGCTGTACGGCCGGCTCGTCCCCGAACGCGCCTACGCCCGGATCGTCGCCACCGCGAAGGCGGTGGGCGCCGGTGCCTGACCAGCTCCCGCTCCGCCTGCGCGGCGAGGGCGGGCGGCCGCTGCGGGTCGCCCACCTCACCACCGTCGACATGTCGCTGCACCTGCTGCTCGCCACCGAACTCGCCGTCGACGTCCAGCACGGCCTGCACACCTACGGCATCAGCGCCCCCGGCCCCCACCTGGAGCGGATCGAGCAGCTCGGCGTCCGGCACCGGCCGCTGCCCTCGCTCACCCGCGCCTGGCAGCCCGGCGCCGACCTCGCCGCCGCCCGCGAACTGCTCGCCGAACTGCGCCGGATCCGCCCCGACGTGCTGCACACCCACAACCCGAAGACCGGCGTGCTCGGCCGGATCCTCGGCCGGCTCGCCCGCGTCCCCGTCGTCGTCAACACCTGCCACGGCCTGTGGGCGCAGGCCCACGACCCGCTCGCCAAACGGCTCGCCGTGCTCGGCGCCGAGGCGCTCGCCGCCCGCTTCTCGCACGCCGAGCTCTACCAGAACGCCGAGGACCGGGCCGCGCTCGCCAAGTGGGGCGTCCCCGCGCGGCGCTCCCGGGTGGTCGGCAACGGCATCGACCTCGACCGCTTCCCCGCCCCCGGCCCGGCCCGGGACGCCCTGCGCGCCCGGCTGCGCGCCGAACTCGGCGTCGCCGAGGACGAGTTGCTGGTCGGCGGGGTCGGCCGGCGGGTCGCCGAGAAGGGCATCCGGGAGTACGCCGAGGCCGCCCGGGCCCTGGCCGGCAAGGCCCGCTTCGTGTGGATCGGCCCCGACGACCCCGACAAGCCCGACGCGCTGCGCGCCGCCGAGGCCGGCGTCGAGTTCCTCGGCCCCCGCGACGACATGCCCGCCGTGTACGCCGCCCTCGACGTCTTCGTCCTCCCCTCCCACCGGGAGGGCTTCTCCCGCTCCGGCATGGAGGCCGCCGCCAGCGGCCTGCCCCTGCTGCTCAGCGACATCCGCGGCTGCCGCGAGATCGGCACCCACGACGAACACCTGCTGCTCGCCCCGGCGGCCGACGCCGCCGCCCTCACCACCGCCCTCGACCGGCTCCTCACCGAGCCCGCCCTGCGGATACGCCTGGGCGCGGCGGCCCGCCGCCGCGCCCTCGACCGGTTCGACCAGCGCGCGGTCGCCCGGGTCTCGCTGGAGACCTACGCCGCCGTCGCCCGCCGCCGCGGGCTGCGCTGGACCACCGACTGACCACCGACCGACCGCCGACTGCGCACCGACTGCGCACCGCGCAGCACCACGGCCGCCCGCACCGTCACCACCGCCGCGCGCCGGGCAGCCCCGGGCGCGCCCACCACACCACGACGCACCGACCCAGTTGGGGGAGAAATGAAGCGAGGGGGGGACCTCGCGGTCACCGTGCTGGCCGGGATCATCGCCGTCCCGCTCGGCCTGCTGATCGCCCTCCTGATCCGCGCCACCACGGGCGGACCGGTGATCTTCCGTCAGACCCGCACCGGCCGGCACGGCCGGGAATTCGCCATCCTCAAGTTCCGCACCATGCGCGACAAACGGCACGAGGACGAACCCGACGCCCCGCGCATCACCCGCCTCGGCGCGCTGCTGCGCAAGACCAGCCTGGACGAACTCCCGCAGCTGTGGAACGTCCTGCGCGGCGACATGGGCGTCATCGGCCCCCGTCCCACCCTGCCCGAGCAGGTCGTCCACTACTCCGACCGCCAGCGCGGCCGGCTCGCCGTCCGCCCCGGCCTCACCGGCTGGGCCCAGGTCCGCGGCCGCAACTCCATCACCTGGCCCGAACGCATCGAACTCGACCTCTGGTACATCGAGCACCACAGCCTCGCCCTCGACCTGCGCATCCTCGCCCTCACCGTGAAGGTGCTGCTGCGCCCCGCCGGCATCACCGCCGCCGGCGGCGTCAACCCCGGTTTCCCGGCCCCCGCCCAGCCCCCGGCCCCGGCCCCCGCCGAACCGGCCGCCGCCCGGATCGTGCTGCCCCGGCAGGCCACCGCGACCGCACCCCGGCTGGCCCGGGAGGAACTGCGCGGCTGAACCGGTACCTTCCGGAAGGAGGAGCCGACACGACGGACGGAGCACGGCACATGGTGTGGATCGCGGGCGCGGGCGGCGTCGGCCGGGAGGCGCTGGACGTGGCGCTCGCCGCGGGCGTCGAGGTCTCCGGGTTCCTGGACGACCGGCTCGCCGGGGGCCCGGTGCGCGGCCTGCCGGTCCAGAAACCCGCCGAACTGCCTTCCGGCGCACCGTACTTGATCGGCATCGCCGATCCGGCGGTCCGGGCCCGGCTGGCCGCCCTGCTGGATGCGGCCGGCGGCCACCCCGTCACCCTGGTGCACCCCCGGGCGATCATCGCCCCCGAGACCGAACTCGCCCCCGGCTGCCTGGTGATGGGCGGCGCGCACGTCTCCAGCAGCGTCCGCCTCGGCCCGCACAGCCAGGTCCACTACAACGCGACCGTCGGCCACGACACCCGCCTCGGCGCCCGGGTCACCGTCTACCCCGGCGCCAACGTCTCCGGCGCCGTCCACCTGGAGGACGACAGCACCGTCGGCTCCGGCGCCGTCGTCCTCCAGGGCCGCACCGTCGGCCGCGCCGCCTTCGTCGGCGCCGCCGCCACCGTCACCCGCGACGTCCCGCCCGCCACCACCGTCGTCGGCACCCCGGCCCGCCCGCTCACCCGCTGAGCACCGGTGCCGGAGGGCGTCGCCTAGGCTTCCCCGCATGGGAATTCCTGCGTTTCTGGCGGAGCTGCGCGAAGTGGTCGGGCACCGGCCGCTCTGGTTGTCCGGGGTGTCGGCCGTGGTGGTCGACGAGGACGGGCGGGTGCTGCTCGGGCAGCGGGTGGACAACGGGAGGTGGGCGCTGATCGGCGGCATCATCGACCCGGGGGAGCAGCCCGCGGACACCGTGGTGCGCGAGTGCCTGGAGGAGACCGGCGTGACGGTGCTGCCCGAACAGCTGGTCTCGGTGTCGGTCTCCCCGATGATCGAGTACCCGAACGGCGACCGCTCCCAGTACCTGGACCTGGTCTTCCGCTGCCGCCCGCTGTCCGGCGAGGCCCGGGTGAACGACGACGAGTCGCTCCAGGTCGGCTGGTTCCACCCGGACGCGCTCCCCGACATCGGGGACCGGGCCCGCGACCACATCGCCCGCGCCCTGGCCGGAAAGGACGAGGCGCACTTCGAGCTGACGGGTCGTTAGCGAGGCGGGGGGGGGCGCCCGGCGCGCGCCCCCGCCCGCGGGTCAGAGCGTCCGGAACCAGTCCGCGGTGCGCCGCAGCCCCTCCTCCAGCGGGACGGGCACCACGTCCGGGAACAGCCCGCGCAGCCGCGCGTTGTCGGCCTGCGAGTCCCGCACGTCCCCCGGCCGCGGGTCGACGTGCGCGGCGGCGACCGGCGCGCCCAGCACGGTGCCCATCAGGTCGATCAGCTCCAGCAGCGAGGTCCGCGTCCCGAAGGCCAGGTTCACCGGGTCCGCGCTGACCACCCGGCGCAGCACCGCCTCGGCCAGCACCTGGGCGACCGTGCCGACGTAGGTGAAGTCGCGGCTCTGCCGCCCGTCCCCGTGCACCGTCACCGGCCGGCCCGCCAGCGCCGCGTCCAGGAACGCCGGGACCACCGCCGCGTACGCGTGCCCGGCGGCCTGCAGCGGCCCGAACACGTTGAAGAAGCGCAGCGGCAGCACGCCCAGGCCGTAGCAGTGGTGGTACGCGCCGAGGTAGGACTCGGTGGCCAGCTTGGAGACCGCGTACGGGCTCATCGGGGCGGTGCGCATCGTCTCGCGCTTGGGCAGCTCCCGGTTGGCGCCGTACACCGAGGACGAGGACGCCGCCGCGACGTACAGGCCGCCCGCGCGGCGGGCCGCCTCCAGCACCTCCAGGGTGCCGGTGGCGTTCACCCGGTGGCTGGCCAGCGGGGCGGCGACCGAACGCGGCACCGACGGCAGCGCCGCCAGGTGCACCACCGCGTCGGCGCCGGTGAACGCCGCGTCCAGCAGGGCCGGGTCGAGGATGCTGCCCTCGAAGAAGGAGACGTCCACCCCCGCCAGGTTGGCCTTGCTGCCGGTGGACAGGTCGTCCACCACCCGGACCTCCGCCACCTCCTGACGCGACGTCAACTCCCGGGCCAGATTGGCCCCGATGAACCCTGCCCCACCGGTGATCACCACACGCACGGCCGCGCACCACCCCTCTGCTCGGGCCCGGGGAATCCCCCCGCCGGGCCATCGCCCGACTCTAGCGGCGGCCCCGTGCCCGCCGTGCGCGAAATCCCCACATGCGCAACCGAACCGCCGCATCCGGTGCGGCGGTCCGGAAGCGGGCGGTCCGGAAGCGGAGGGTCCGGGTCAGCGCTTGGGGCGGCGGGCGGTCTCCTCCGCCGCGTCCAGCACCGCCGCCAGGTCGCCGCCCGCGGTCGCGGTCGCCACCGCCGCCACCGCGCCCTCCACGAACGGGGCGTCGGCGAACCGGGTCGGGAACGGCAGGCCGTGCTCGTCGGCCGCGGCCAGCACCGTCAGCACGGTGCGCACCGGGCCGTCCAGGTCGCACAGCACCGCCACGCCGTGGCCCTGGTCGACCCGGCGGGCCGCCGCGGCCACCAGCACCGCGCTGCTGCCCGGCCCGTCGGCCAGCGCGCCGCCGGTCGCCGCGACCGGAGCCGGATCGTCCGCCTCCGTCACCGCCAGGGCCACCGCCCGCACCGCGTCGGCGAGTTCCTGGCTGTGCGACACCAGCACCAGGCCCACCCGCCCGTGCCCGGCCGGCCGGGCCGGGCGCGGCACCGAGGGCACCGGCGCGGTCACCGTGCCGGTCGCGGCGCCCACCGGCGGGGCCGACGGCGCGGTGGAGATCGGGATGACGTCGGCGCGGCTGCGGTCCCGCTGGTCCATCGGCTGCTCCCGGGTCGGTGGCGGACTGCTCGACCCCATCCTCACCCCGAGGCGGCGGCCGGGACGTCCTCTTAGCACAGGTGTCGCCGCCGGACGGCCGGATCGGCCCATCTGCACCGCCCCGCGGGCGGCCCGGGCCCCGATCGGCCCGCCCGGGCGGCCCGGGTGGCTAGGCTGGCCGCTCGACCACAGCAGGACCCAGCGGGAGGGTGAGCGGATGACGCCGGCAGAGGCGGCCCAGGCGGCGAACGAGCGGCGCAAGATCGAGCTCGACGTGAGCGGGGCCGAGTGGCAGAACGCGGCGGGCGACGAACAGGGCGTGCAGATCGCCTTCGTCGACGGGTACATCGCCATGCGCAACGGCGCGGAGCCGGACGGCCCGGCGCTGATCTTCACCCCCGCCGAGTGGCGGGCCTTCGTCCTGGGCGCCCGGGACGGCGAGTTCGACCCGCACCGGCAGCAGTAGCCGAAGGGCCACCGGCCGGGCCCGGAACCGGCCAACTCCGGCCCGCCGGTTGGCCCGGCGTTCACCGGCCCGCCACGCCCCGGACCAGGAGTTCCGGGGTGCGGCGGAGCGGGCCGGAACCCGCGCGCAGGTGACGACTGGGCATACGCCGAGGTTACAAAAGAGTTCTGATGGACCGAATCTTGTTGACTGGTCGACAAGCCTGCCAGCACAGTAAGAGCAGGCAGACGCCGTGCCTACCGCCCCCACGCGGTATAGGCACGGCGCCCGCTTGTGCTGCCCGTCAACGGCGCCGCTGACGGGCTCTCCCAGTCCCTGTGCCGCACAGGGTGCGGCAGCCGTCGCAGCGGGAGTTGGCCCGACCGGGAAGAGCGACTCCCCGGGGTGGGCCGGAGCCCGGATTCCGCACGCCCCCACGCGGCGGTGATCCGGGCAAGGTTCGCGGACGCGACGGCACGAGGGCCCCGCGAACCTGGCTCTGGGTTTGTTTTATGTGTGTGGCTGTTGTGGCGCCGACCTGATGGCACCTCGACCGCCCGGAGCCCGCCGGAATCACCCGCAGGCTCAAGGAACCGTCTAAGGACCATTGAATCAGCAAATGGTGCTTGGAGTTCACACGACCGCGTGCGCAGTGAGGGAATGCGCGCAAGGCACGCTGCGACAAGCCGCCCCCTGTGGATCTCGCCCCGGAGCGGCCGTCGTGCTGAACCGAACGTAGCCCGGACGGTTGCTCAGAGTCAACATTGGTCCCTGAGCGTAGATCTCGGCCTGATCGCGGACCCGCGCACCGGCCCCCGCCCACCGGACACGTACGATGGGCCCATGTCATTTCTCCGCCGTCGCTCCGGACAGCCCGCCGGCCCGGACTTCGACGTACTGGCCATGGATCCGGGCGACTGGCCCGGCGACTTCGGCGCCATGATCCTGGCCGGTCAGGACGGTTCCTGCCAAGGCATCTTCCTGCAGTACGACCTGCTCGGCGGCCGCGGCCCGGCCATGCTGATCGGCAACGTCCCGCAGGAGTCGCCCGCCCGCGAGAGCGAGGACGGCGTGCCGATCGAGGCCCGCCAGCTGCTCGCCTCGCTGGAGAACGAGGAGCAGGTCGACTTCGTCTCGGCCGAGGACTTCCCGGTCATGCTCGGCGACGACCTGCTGATCGTCCGCAAGGTCAAGGTCACCGAGGAACGGCTCTACTGCTCGCAGTTCGGCCGCAGCGACGGCGTCCAGGTCACCATCGCCTCCTGGGACCGACCGATTTCGGACGACCTCTACCAGCTCCTCAAGCCGCTTCCGGCGGAGATGTTCCAGCAGGGCTGACGCGCGATGCCCCGGCCGCTGCTGCTCACCCGCCGCCTGCACGTGGACCTCCGGCGCACCGCCGGCGCGGCCTGTCCGGCGTCCTGAACCACCCAGTCACGGACGCCCGACACCCCCACGCCGCCCGCCCGGAGGCCCCGCCATGACCCGCACCGCAGCGCAGCCGACCGTCCCCACCCCCGCCCCCGCGGACCCCGCCGCCGACGGCGCCGTCGAACGGGCGCTCGCCCGGCTGCCCCGGGTCGTCGACCTGCTGGCCGCCCGGGCCGCCGAGCACGACCGCGACGGCACCTTCCCCTACCAGGGCGTCGAAACCGTGCACGAGGCCGGACTGCTCACCCTCACCGTCGGCCGACGGCACGGCGGGCCCGGCGCCGGACTGGCCGACACCGTCCGGGTGCTGGCCCGGCTCGGCCGCGGCGACGCCTCGGTCGCCCTGCTCGCCGCGCACACCCTGCTGCACCACGCCGAACAGGCCCGCACCGCGCCCTGGCCCGCCGCGCTCTACCGGCGGCTGCTCACCGAGTCCCGCCGCGGCCCCGCCCTGGTCGGCACCCTCCGGGCCCCCTCCGGACGCCCGCCCGCCGTCACCGCGCACTGGCAGGGCGACGCCTGGCGGCTCGTCGGCCGCGCCCCGCACTGCCCCGGCGCCGAGGCGCTCGCCTGGCTGGTCGTCGAGGCCCGCACCGCCGAGGACCGGACCGATCGGAACCGGCCACGCACCGGCCTGTTCCTGGTCCGCGCCGACAGCCCCGGACTGGAGATCGACCCCGCCGCCGACCAGCTAGGCCTGCGCGCCGCGGCCGGCCACGACGTCCTGCTGGAGGACACCCGGATCGGCACCGACGCCGCCCACCTGCCCAAGGGGCCGGCCTTCCCCGCCGACCCGCTCGCCGCGGCCTGGCGCCAACTCGCCCTGACCGCCGTCCTGCTGGGCACCGCCCGGGCCGCCCTGGACTGGTCCGCCGGGCGGCTGCGCGGCACCGCCGCCGTCCACCGCCGCCCGCTCGGCGAACTCGACGCCGCGCTCACCGGCGCCGAGGAGCTCGTCCACGGCCTGGCCGCCCGCACCGACGCCGATCCGGCCGCCGCCACCCGGGCGCCCGCCGTCCAACTGCTCGCCGCCCGCACCGCCGCGGACACCGTGCAGCGGACCCTCACCCTCACCGGCAGCACCGGCCTCGACCGCCGCCACCCGCTGGAGCGCCACCTGCGCGACACCCTCAGCCTGCGCACCCAACTGCCCGCCGAGGACACCGTGCTGGACGCCCTCGGCGAAGCCCTGCTGGGTGGCTGAAACCCGCCGGTCGGGTCTCCGGCGCCGGACTGGCGGGTGCCGGACTAGCGGGTGCCGACCGCCGCGCGGACCGCGCGGCGGGCCAGCGCCGAGTCGTCGTACAGCCGGCGGATCATGATCCGCTGCTCCTCGCCCGCGCCCGGGACGTCGTGCAGCCGCAGCTCGCGCATCAGCACCAGCACCAGGTTCACCAGGAACGCGTCCCGGGCCAGCGTGCCGCCGGACTGGGCGAGTTGGCTGATCTGGCGGCGGGCCGCGGTGTCGCCCGACAGCACGCTCCACAGCACCGCCAGGTCGTAGCCCGGCAGGTACCAGCCGGCCTGCTCCCAGTCCAGCAGGACCGGGCCGGATGGGGCCAGCAGGATGTTGCCGAGCAGCGCGTCGCCGTGGTTCAGCTGCCACGGCACCGAGGACAGGCCGTGCAGCAGGCCGCGCAGGTCGCCCGCGTCCCGGTCGGTCAGCAGGCCCAGCGAGTGGTACCGGGCGATCTCGGTCTGGTAGTCCATCGGCTTGCCGAACACGTCGGTCGGCGGCCGCCACAGGTTCAGCGTGCGCACCGCGCCCAGCACCGCGCGCACCTCGCCCGGCGTCGGCGCGTTCACCGGGTGCCGCTCGCGGGCCGCCGGCCGGCCCGGCACCCGCTCCAGCACCAGCACGCAGCGGTCGTGGTCGGCCGCCACCAGCCGCGGCAGCCGCACCGGCGGACGGTGCCGGACGAACGCCCGGTACACCGCCACCTCGTGGTGGAAGCGCCCGATCAGCTGCTCCGCCCGCTCCCCGCGCAGCGCCGCCGGCGCCAGGCACTTCGCCACCACCGGGGCCCGGCCGATGGTGCCCGCGATCAGGATGTGCCGACTGCCCTCCCGCAGCACCTGGCGCGGCAGGAACGCCGGACATATCCGCGCGACGTTGGCGAGCACCGCCCGCACCGCCGGGGTCTGCAGCGCGGCCGGGTCCACCCGGTCCACGAACGCCTCCGGGGCCCGGCCCGCGGCCGGCCGGCCCAGCCGACCGGCCTGGTCCGCCACCGGACGGGTCACCAGGGTGGTGCGCCCGCGCGGGTCGCGCAGCTCCGCGCCGCGCGGCGCGGGCCGGCCCGCACCGGCGGTCGGGGGGCGCAGGGGGGAGCGTGACGGGCGTGCGGCCGCGGCGTCCACCCCGTTCGGGGACGACGAGCGGGTACCGGTGCTGGCTGTGGAGTACATGGGCTGGTGAGGGTCCTTCCTTGACCGGCGGCAAAGCTGAGGGTGGCCCGTCGACTGGGGTCGGGCCCGCCGGGTGGGGCGCGGGCGCCGGGCACGGCCCGCGGCCCGCCGGAACCGTCCGCACCCTGGGGAAGTACGTCCGTCCCGACCACCGCGCCCTGCCCGGCGCCCTCGCGCCACCCGGTCGCGCCACCCCCCGCTGCACCGCTCCCGGAAGGCCGCCCGACGCGCCGTCGGATCGGGATCCGGGCCGGTCGGGGGCCGTTCCGGCGCGGAGCCGGGGTGGCGCATACCTACCTGACACCCGGACGGCACTGGCACACCACGTAGCGCACCCTGGCGAACCCTGGCGAATGGTCGCTTGGCATGTGACAGAGCCACTAGGGTCGGGAACCAGCCGAGGATCCTGGGGGCTTCAGTTGAGCAAGGGGCCGAACACCAGACTGGCCGACCACTTCGCCCTGACCGGATGGTCCAAGGGCGAGCTGGCCCGGCTGGTCAACCGGCGGGGTGCCGCGCTGGGCGAGCAGCAGCTGTCCACCGACACCTCCCGGGTGCGGCGCTGGATCGAGCACGGCGAGATCCCGCGCGACCCGGTGCCGAGGGTGCTGGCCGCCGTGTTCACGGAGCGGCTCGGCCGTGTCGTCACCACCGAGGACCTCGGTCTCGAACGACACCGGCCCACCAGGCACGGCAGCAGCAGCGCAGCACCGCCGAAGGAGCCCTGGGCACCGGATCGGACGGCCGCGGTCCTCACCGAGTTCACGGGAATGGACCTCATGCTGAACAGACGCGGACTGGTCGGCGCCTCGGCCGCCCTCGCGGCGGGCGCGGTCATCGCCGACAACCTGCACGACTGGCTCACCGGCGGCGCGGTCGCCGAGGCGGCCGCCCGCCCGGGCCCCCGCCCCGTCCTGGTGCAGGGCGGGGCGCACCCCGTCCTGGACGTCTACGAACCCGGACCGGTCGGCAACGACGAGGTCGCCGCCCTCGAACGCGCCGTCGACGTGTTCCGGGCCTGGGACGCCTCGCGCGGCGGCGGACTCCAGCGCAAGGCCGTGGTCGGCCAGCTCAACGAGGTCGGCGGCCTGCTCACCCACGGCCACCCGCCCGCGCTGGAGCGCCGGTTGTGGACGGTCGCCGCCAACCTCGCCGTGCTGGCCGGCTGGATGTCCCACGACGTCGGCCTCGAACCCACCGCCCAGCGCTACTTCGTGATCGCCGCGCAGGCCGCCCGGGAGGCCGACGACCGCCCCCGGGCCGGCGAGGCGATCTCCCGCGCCGCCCGCCAGATGCTCCACCTCGGCCGGGCCGACGACGCCCTCGAACTCATGCAGCTCGCCAACGCCAGCGCCGGCCCCCGCGACGGCAGCCAGCCGCGGACCCGGGCCATGCTGCACACCGTCGAAGCCTGGGCGCAGGCCTCGCTCGGCCGCTCCGAGGCCACCCACCGGGTGCTCGGCGAGGCCGAGGAGCTGTTCGTCCAGGACAGTCCCGAACCCCCGCCCAGCTGGATGCAGCTGTTCAACGAGGCCGAACTGCACGGCATGCAGGCCCTGGTCTACCGCACCCTCGCCGAGCACGACCCCGGCGCCGTCCCGCTCGCCCTCCGGCACGCCCGGGAGGCGATCCGGCTGCGCCAGACGACCGGCCGGGAGCGCTCCGCGCTGCTCGACCGGATCACCCTGGCCTCCGTCCACTGGATCTCCGGCGAACCCGACGAGGCCCAGGTGCAGGCCAAACTCGCCCTCGCCTCGATCAACGACACCTCCTCCAAGCGCACCTGGGACCGGCTGCGCGAGATGTACCGGCTCTCCACCCGCTACCGCGGACTGCCCGAGGTGGCCGAACTCCGCGACCGGATCCACGCCGTGCTGCCCGCACCCCGCGGACCCCGCCCGATCTGACCCGGTCCGATCCGACCCTGCCCGGTCCGACCCTGCCCGGTCCGACCCGGTTCGCACCGGCTCCGTCCGCACCGGCTCCGGACACCTCCGGCCGGGGGTGTCCGAATGCCGAACAACGGGCTGATTCGCGCCCGAACGCACCGCACATTCCGGAAGGGGTCGATCCGGTACGGACGGACCCGGTTTGGCGCGGTCACCGGGCGGAAATCCGTTGCCCTGTGTGCGGATCGGCCACCCAGGCGGTAACCTTCGGTGATTCCGGCGCCCGGGCGCCTGAGCTGTGCCAACCGACCCCGGCGACGGAAATCCCGTTGCCACGACGACCGCCGCAACGGATGCTGACCTCATGTTCGAGCCAGTGATAGCGCCCAGCGCCAGCCTCCTCGGCCTCCTCCAGAGAGGCCGCGGAGACGGGCAGCTGCATGCGTTGGCCGCAGACCGCGACGAGGCGATCGCCGCCGTCGAGACCTGCGTCACCAACGACCCCCGCGCCGACTGGCAGGTCGAGAACCGCTCCTTGTACTACGCCCGCCTCTACATGGAGCTCGAAGCCCCCCTCACCGGCATCGAGCTCCACCTGCACTCGCCCGAGGACAGCCTCGACACCGACGAGGCCCGCACCGGCCTCGCCCTCGCCGTCCTGGGCCACCTCGCCGGCTACGGCCGCCGCGACGCCCTCGACCTGCTGCGCGCCTACACCACCACCGGAACCAACTGGGCCTGGGCCCTCGACGAACTCGCCCTGCGCGACACCGACGAGGCCCTGCTCGCCCTCGCCCCCGCCGTCCTCGACCGCTTCCCGGCCGACCCGGAGGGCGACGCCGACCTGCGCGAGACCATCCGCGCCGCCTACGAGCCGCGGGTGTGGCGGCTGTGGGCCCCGCACCACCCCAGGGTGGCCGCCGCCACCGAGCAGTCACCGTTCGACCTGTGGCAACGGCAGCTCAACCGCCCCGGCGTCACCCCCGGCTGGTCCACCGCCGACGTGCTCGCCTGGGCCGACCAGGGCGAGGGCACCGCGCCCGACGCCCTCGCCCGCCGCGCCGCCGCGGCCGCCCGCTGCCTCACCGCCGTGGTCCGCCCCGAGGACGTCCCGCTGCTGCACGACGCCGCCGCGCACGGCCCGGCCGGCGCCCGCTGCGCCGCGCTGCGCCACCTCGTCGAACAGCGCGACCCGGCCGCCGCCGGATTCATCGAGACCGCCGCGGCGGACCTGGACCACCGGGTGGTCCGCGCCTCGCTGGAACTGCTCGGCCGGATGCGAGGTCCCGAGGCGCTCGCGCACGCCCGCCGCTGGGCCGACCCGGCGACCGGCGGCGCGGACAGCGCCCTCGCCCAGGCCGCCGTCCGCCTGCTCGCGGACGCCGGCGAACCCTGCGACGCCCCGCTGGTCGTCGCCGCCCTGCACCAGTGGATCTCACTGAACGGCGTGGCCGGCGCCGCCCTCGGCAGCCTGGTCGACGGCGTCGGCCGGCTGCACGCCACCGCCGCCGTCCCCGCCCTGCGGCACGTCTACGGCGAGGCCGCCTCCTCCGAGCTGCGCGGCCGCGCCGCCCAGGCGCTCGCCGTCACCGACCCCAACTTCGGGGCCGGCCCCGCCGTCGAGTGCCTGTGGGACTGTGAGGAGTCCACCCGCGAGCTCGCCGCCACCCACGTCACCACCACCGGCGACGTCCGGGTCCTCGAACGCCTGCGCCGGCTCGCCGCCGACCCGGCCGAGGAGGCCGAGGTGCACGCGGCGGTCCGCGGCCGGCTGACGGCCCGCGACCGGTAGGGTTCCCGCCATGCGCCCACGACTCCGCCACCGCTCCGCCGCGCCCCTCCTCGCGCTGGGCCTGGTGCTCGGCGCGGCCGGCACCGCCGCGGCGCACGTCGAGGTCGGGTCGCCGACCGCGCAGGCGCTCGCCGTCGACGCCGAGGTCGCCTTCTCCGCCGAGGGCGAGTCCTCCACCGCGGGCATCACCGACGTCAAGGTCGTGCTGCCCGCCGGGCTGGCCCCGGCCGACCTCACCCTGGCCAAGGCCCCCGCCGGCTGGACGTTCACCCCCACCGCCGACGGCTTCACCGTGGCCGGCCCCGCGCTGGCGCCCGGCACGGCCGCCGAGTGGACCGTCCGGGTGCTCCAACTCCCGGACGCCGCCTCGCTGGTGTTCAAGACCCTGGTCGACTACTCCGACGGCCACACCGACCGCTGGATCGAACTCCCGCAGGGCGACACCAAGCCGCAGCACCCCGCGCCGGTGCTCGCCCTCACCCCGGCCGCCCCGGGCGCGAGAGCGCTGCCGACCGACGGCGTGACGCTGTTCGCCTCCGCGTCCGCGTCCCCGCCTGCGTCCGCGTCCGGGTCTCCGTCCGCGTCCCCGTCAGGGTCCGCGTCCGCTCCCACGGTCGCTGCCGGGGGCGGCGAGGACGGCGGCGGCACCACCGCGGTGGTGCTCGGCGGCGTCGCGGGCGTCGCGGTCCTCGCCGCGCTGGTCGTGCTGGTGCTGCGCCGCCGCAAGTCGGCCTCCTAGCGCGGTAGTTCGTCGCCCCCGCGCTCGTTCCGGCCCGGCCCGGCCCGGCCGGGGCGGGCGCGGGGGCTTCGTCGTGCCGGGGGCGTCCGGGTCAGGCCGGGACGGGGGCCGGGGTCTCGGGCCGGTGGGGGAGGTGGCGGACGGCGGGGGAGAGCAGGGGGAGCAGGGTGAGCGCGGCCTGGGCGAGGGCGGCGGTGGCGGCGAGGGCGGGGGCGCCGAGGCGGGTGGTGAGCGGGGCGCAGGCCAACTGGCCGAGGGGGATGGCGAGGTAGGAGAGGGCGTCGGCGTTGGCGGAGACCCGGGAGAGGACGTCGTGCGGGAGGTGTTCCTGGACGGAGGTGTTCCAGGCGGTGGCGGAGAGGGCGAGGCCCAGGCCGGAGGCGAGGGCGGCGGCGAACAGCCAGGGGACGGGGGCGCGGAGGCCGAGGGCGAGCAGCGGGAGCGGCAGGAGCAGGCCGGCGAGTTGGCCGGTGGCGAGCAGGCGGCGGGGGGCCAGCCGGTAGGCGGCGGTGTCGGCGAGCAGCAGGCCGGCGCCGCGGGCGGCGAGCAGGGTGCCCCAGAGGGCGGGCCCGGCGAGTTGCGGGCCGAGGATCTGCCAGGGGCCGACCAGCAGCAGGTTGGTGGCGCAGAACGACCAGGTGGTCCACCAGACCCAGCGGGTGCGGCGGAACACCGTCCAGCCCTCGCGCAGGTCGGTGCGGAGGGCGGCGCGGAGGGCGGTCGGGCGGCTGCGGGCCGGTCCGGCGGGCAGCCGGGCGAGCAGGTACGCGGCGGGCAGGTAGCTGAGGGCGTCGAGGGCGACCGCCCAGCCGGGGCCGACGCCGGCCACCAGCAGGCCGGCCAGCGGCGGGCCGAACAGCTTGCTGCCGTTCGCGGCCATGCCCAGCAGGGCGTTGGCGGGCCGGAGCCGGTCGTTCGGGACGAGTTCGGGGAGCACGCCGCGCAGGGCGGGCGAGGTGAACGCGGTGAGTGCCCCGTTGAGGAACTCCAGGGCGGCGAACGGGCCGAGCGCGTAGTGGCCGGTGAGCAGCAGGGTGGCGGCGGCGCCCTGGCTGAGGCCCGCGCCGAGGTGGGTGGTGAGCAGGACGGTGCGCCGGGGCAGCCGGTCGGCGACCGCGCCGCCGAGCAGCAGCAGGGCGAGCAGCGGGAGCATCCGGACGGCGAGGACGGTGCCCAGGTCGGCGGTCCGGCCGTGGGCGGCGTCGAGGACGGCGAAGGCGAGCGCGACGGGGGCCATCGAGCTGCCGAGCAGGGAGATCGCCCGGCCGGTGAAGAAGCGGCGGAAGCCGGAGTGGTGAAGGAGTGGTGGAAGCACCCGCAGAGTGTGCGAGCGGTCGTGCCGGGGCCTCTATCGTTTCGGGTTCCACCGAAAGGTCACCGGAGGGAGGGCGGCGCGTGGTCGTGCTGCGTCTGGATTCGCTCGCGCTGTCGCGGTCCCGGTTCGCGCTGTCGCCGTTCGCCGAGACGCTGGCGGCGATCGTCCAACTGGCCCGCCCGTACAGCGAACCGTGGGCGGTGCCCTGGCGGGAGCGGCACCGGCCGGCGTTCCTGGCGCGGCTGGCGGAGGACGGGTACGCGCGCGGGCTGGTGGAGCTGATCTCGGCGACCAAGTACCTGCCGGGGCACCTGACGCTGCCGCCGGGCGGCGGGATGGAGACCGCGCTGGAGGCGGAGCTCGCCGAGGTGGCCCGGGTGCCGGACGAGGTCGCGGTGGCGGGGCTGCGCACCGCGCAGGAGCACGCCTGGGCGGGCCAGCGGCTGGACTGGCTGGGCGGCCGCGGCCACGGGGCGCGGGCGGCCGCGCTGTTCCGCGAGGTCTGGGACGCGCACCTGGCCGCGGACTGGCCGGCCCGGCGGGCGGGCCTCCAGCGCGACGTCACCTACCGGGCCGGGCTGCTGGCCGCGCACGGCTGGCCGCGGGCGCTGCACCTGATGAACCGGACCAGCGCCTGGGTCGGCACGGACGCGATCCGGTTCAGCGACCGCCCGGGCCCGGACCGGCTGGTCGGGTCGGACGGCCTGCTGTTCGTCCCGGTCACGGCGCAGCGCAGTTCCTGGCTGTGCGAGGCGCCGGGCCGCCCGTTCGCGATGGTGTACGCGGCGCGCGGCTCCGGCGGCGGGACGGGCGGGAACGGTGACGGGCGGGCGCTGGCCCGGCTGCTCGGCGGCGGGCGGGCGCAGATCCTGGGCCAGTTGGAGACGCCCGCCACCACCAGCGAACTCGCCCTGCTGCTGGGGCAGTCGGTGGGCACGGTCGGCGGCCACCTGGCGATCCTCCGGGACACCGGCCTGGTCGACCGGACCAGGGTGGGCCGCCGGGTGCTCTACCACCGCACCGAGCTGGGCGACCGGTTGGCGGCGGGGCCGGGCACCGGCTGAGCCCGGCCCCGGTTGGGCCGGGCACCGGCTGAGCCCGGCACCGGTTGGGCCCGGAACCGGTTGGGCCGGGCACCGGCTGAGCCCGGCACCGGTTGGGTCCGGCTCCGGTTGGGTCCGGCCGCCGGTCAGGCGACGCAGAACTCGTTGCCCTCGGGGTCGCGCATCACCCACCAGTGGCCGGCCGGGCCCTGCTGCTGCTCCTCGATCCGGGTGGCGCCGAGCCCCTCCAACCGGGCGACCACGGCGTCGAGTTCGCCGCCGGAGTGGACGTCGAGGTGCAGCCGGTTCTTGCCCTGCTTGGCCTCGGGGACGTCCTGGAAGAGGATCCGGCGGCCCTGGCCGATGCCGCTCACCGGGTCGTACGGGTCCTCGGGGTGGCGGACGGCCGAGTAGCCGCGGAACAGCTTGCGGCCCCCGCGTTCCAGGACCGCGGCGGCGGGGAGCCGACCGGCGGCGAGCAGGCCGTCGATCAGCGCGGTCGGGTCCTCGACCTCGTACCCGAGGGCGGCGGCCCAGAACTCGGCGAGTGCGGCGGCGTCCCGGCTGTCCACGACCAGTTTCCAAGTGAGCGTCATGCCAAGGGATTCAATCGCACGTCAGATCGAGCGGCAACGATCTCCGGGGGGTCGGTGCGTCGCCCGACGAGGGGCGGGGAATGGGGGCGGGGACGGTCGGCCGGGGGCTCTGGCGGACCGTCCCCGCGGGACGTCGGCGGCGTCAGTGCACGGCGCCCGCGTCCGGGGCCAGGGTGCCCGCGGTGACCAGGGCGATGATGGTGATGCCGAGCAGGATCCGGTAGACCACGAACGGCGTGAAGCTGTTGTGCGAGATGTACTTCAGGAACCAGGCGATCGCCGCGTAGCCGACCGCGAAGGCGATCAGGGTGGCCAGGATCGTCGGCCCCCAGGCGGGCGCCGGGCCCTCGCCGATCTTGAGCAGCTCGAGACCGCCGGAGGCCAGTACGGCGGGGATGGCGAGCAGGAAGGAGTAGCGGGCGGCCGCCTCCCGGCTGTAGCCGAGGAACAGGCCCGCGCTGATCGTGCCGCCGGAGCGGGAGACGCCCGGGATCAGGGCGAGCGACTGGGCGGCGCCGTAGATCAGGGCGTGCCTGAAGTTCAGCGACTCGATGCTGCGGGCGTTGCGGACGGCGCGGGAGCGGTCGGCGACGGCCAGGACCACGCCGAACAGGATCAGCGTGGTGCCGATCAGCCGCAGGTCGCGCAGGGTGGTCTCGATGGTGTCCTGGAACAGCTTGCCGAGGATGCCGATCGGCAGCGTGCCGATGATCACGTACCAGCCGAGCCTGGCGTTCTGGTCGTGCCGCCACTCGGCCCGGAACAGCGAGAGCGTCCACGCCTTGATGATCGCGCCGATGTCCTTGCGGAAGTAGATCAGCACCGCGGACTCGGTGCCCAGCTGCGTCACCGCGGTGAACGCCGCGCCCGGGTCGTCCCAGCCGGCCAGGGCGGAGAAGACCCACAGGTGGGCGCTGGAGGAGACCGGCAGGAACTCGGTCAGCCCCTGCACCAGGCCGAGCACGGCCGCGTGGAACCAGTTGATCACCGGACACCCGCCGCGGATATCTCTCGGAGGTTCGGCATGGCGGTTTCCTGTTCGCTCGTGGGTGGTCCGGCGGCTGGGGAGCGGTCCGGTGCGGGCAGATGATAGGGGCTCCGGATGTACTGAAGATCGCAATGGGGCGGATGGGGACGAACCGGACCACCCGGACCGTTCGCACCGGCGGGCGTCAGGCCGTTCGCCCCGGCGGGCGTCAGGGCGCGGCGGCGGCCCACTCGGCGCGGGTCAGCGCGTACACCACGTCGCCGTGCTCGCTGCCCGGGATCGGGTCCGGCCAGTCGGCGGAGAACGTCCGGACGTGGCGCAGTCCGGCCCGCTCCAGGACGCGCCGGGAGGCCGTGTTCACCGTCATGGTGGTGGCCGCCACCCGCTCGGCCCGCAGCTCCTCGAACGCGGCGCGGACCAGGGCGGCCGCCGCCTCGGTCGCGTACCCGAGGCCCCGGGCGGCGGGCAGCAGGCGGTAGCCCAACTCCAGGCCGTCCGCCGGGTCCAGGCCGACCGAGGCCGGCGGGCGCAGCGCCGCCCAGCCGAGGAAGCGCCCGTCCGCCTCCAGCGCCCAGCAGCCCAGCCCGTCCGGCAGTTCGGCGTACTCGCGCAGCAGGCCGGGCAGCAGCTCGTCCGCGACCCGGGCGGGCGGGACGGGGCGGCCGTCGTCGATGTACCGCATCACCTCGGGGTCGCCGCACAGGGCGGTGACGGCGGGCAGGTCGGCGGGGGTGAGACGGCGCAGGGCGAGCCGTTCGGTGCGCAGGCGGACGTGCGGGGGAGGGGTGCTCGTCGGGGGAGGGGTGTTCATCGGGCGAGCAGAGCACCGGGTGCGGCGGTGCGGCAAGCGGGTTTCGGGGCGGCCGGAGAGCGGTGGGCGGGGGAGGAGCGGGCGGCGGGGAGCGGTGGGCGGTGACGGGAATGCCCCGCCAGATCACTGTGTTGCTCTGGTCGATTCACTCTGTTGTACCGTTGTGGTTGTTCCGGCCTACTGATGGGGAAGTGCCATGATCGCCCTGCTGCTCGCCCTCGGCAGCTCCCTCGCCTACGGCTGCGCCGACTTCCTCGGCGGCCTCGGCGCCCGCCGCGCGCACGTGCTGCGCACCGTGCTGGTCGCCGCGCCCGCCAGCCTGGCCGTCGAGCTGCTGCTCTGGCCGCTGCTCGGCGCGCGGTTCGAGGCCGGGGCGGTCGGCTGGGGCGCGGCCTCCGGGGTGGCCTCGGCGGCGGCGTTCGCGCTGCTGTACCGGACGCTGGCGATCGGCCCGATGAACGTGCTGTCGCCCGTGACGGCGCTGATCTCCGCGATGCTGCCGGTGGCCGTCGGCCTGCTGCAGGGCGAACACCTGGGCGCCGCCGGGCTGTTGGGCCTGCCGCTGGCACTGGTCGCGGTGGTGCTGGTGAGCGCCGGGACGGCCGACGGCCGGGCCCGGGTGACGCGGCCCGCGCTGCTGCTGGCGTTCGGCGCGGGCGCCGCGATCGCCGTCCAGCTGGTCTGCCTGCACCAGGCCCCGTCCGGCAGCGGCGTCGCCCCGCTGATCGTCGGCCGGGCCGTCACCTCCGCGCTCACCCTCACCGCCACCGCCCTGTGGCGCCGCCGCCTCGGCCCCGAGCGCCCCGCGTACGGCCTGGCGGCCGCCGCCGGGGTGCTCGACTCGGCCGCCGGGGTGCTCTTCCTGCTGGCCGCCCGCAGCGGCGACCTGGCGGTGGTCGCGGTGATCACCGCGCTCTACCCGGCCGGCACGGTGCTGCTGGCCCGCGCCGTCCTGGCCGAACGCATCCACCGCGGCCAGCTCGCCGGCCTCGGCACGGCCGCCCTCGCGGTCGGCCTGCTGGCCCTGACCTGACCCTCCCGTTCGAAAGGACCCCCGTTGACCGTCCCGCACCTGCACCCCGACGTCGCCGCGGCCTTCCCCGCCGCCCGGATCGCCGTCCTCACCGCCCGCGGCGTCCGCGGCACCGAACCGTGGCCCGCCACCGCCGCCGCGCTGGCCCGGCTGGAGGCCCGCACCGCCGAGGGCGAGTGGCGCCCCGCCGACGAGCACGACCCGCGGATCGCCGCCTGGCACGCCGCCTACCGCGCCTTCGGCACCAACCCGCGCCGGATCCGCCCCAGCGTGGACGCGCTCGGCCGCCGCCTCGCCAAGCGGGGCGCGCTGCCCCGGATCAACCCCGCCGTCGACTCCTACAACGCGGTCTCCGTCCGGCACGCCCTCCCCGCCGGGGCGTTCGACCTGGCGGCGGTCGACGGCCCCGTCGAGATCCGGTTCGCCGACGGCAGCGAGCACTTCACCCCGCTCGGCGAACCCGACACCACCGAGCACCCCGAGCCCGGCGAGGTCGTCTACGCGGACGCGTCCGGCGTCCTCACCCGCCACTGGAACCACCGCGACGCCCACCGCACCCGCGTCACCGAGCACGCCACCGACGTGCTGTTCGTGCTGGAGACCATGGACGGCGCCGAACTCACCGAAGCGGCGGACGAGTTGCAGGCCCTGCTGGCACCGCACAGCGCCGGGGTGACGGTGCGGTACCTGGGCTGAGCCGGGGTCAGTCCCGCCCGGTGTGCCAGCCCTCCACCGCGTGCCGGACGGCTGCTGCGACACAGGGGCGGACGGCGCCGTTGTCGAGCCGGCGGCGGGTGGCGCCGTTGAACTCCGGGTCGTCGAGCTTCACCGAGACGACGGCCGTCAGCCCGGCGGGCAGCTCGGACCGGCCCAGGGCGGCGGCCAGACCGTCCCGGAAGCCCAGGAGATGGGTGCTGTGCTGCTCGTCCGTGCGGCGGCTGTTGGCGTAGCCGTGGAGGCCGCCGCCACCGGTCCAGCTGAGGGCGAGGTCGAGGGTGCCGCCCATCCGCTCGTCGGTGGCCTCGACGGTGAGGGTGGCGGCGGGGTCACCGCCGAGGCGGGTGGTGAAGTCGACCAGTCCGGCGGGGTGGTGCAGGCGCTCGGTGCGGTGCGGGGTGGTGCGCTCGTCGGTGAGGGTGAAGTCCAGGGTGCGGTTCAGCAGGGCGAGTTCGCGCAGGTGGTCGACCAGCGCACCGGCGTCGAGCGCCGTCGTCCCGAAAACCTCCGGGTCCGGGTGGAAAACGACCGTGGTGCCGGTGCGATCGCTGGGGCCGGTCACGGTGGGCGGGGTGAGCAGCCGGCCGCGAGCGTACTCCTGACGGTGCGTCACGCCGTCCCGGTGCTCCTCCGCGACCAGCCGGACGGAGAGCGCGTTGACCACGGCCGGGCAGGAGGCGGCCCAGGCCAGGAGCTTCCGCCCGGCGGGGTCGTCCCAGCAGGTCGGCAGGACGGTCAACGCGCGGGCCAGATCGGCCTGCTGGACGCCGTCGTGGCTCACCCGCACACCGCCGTCTGCCGTCAGCACGACCTCGACGCGGCTCGCGCGGCCGGACAGCACCTCGTTCGCGGCGCCCTCCAGCACCTCCTGCGCCATGTGGTGCAGGCCGCGCTCCCCGGTCGAGCCGATGTACATCCCGGGCCGCTCCCGGACGGCTTCCGGCCACTCCAACACCTGGATGTGTGCAGCGTCGTACTCGCTCACGGCGGTCCCCTCCGACGGTCTCCTGTGGTGTCGCCAACCCTAGGGGAAAATCAGGAAAGCACCAGGTCAGAGGCACTTTGGTGAAGCCGTGTGCGGCTCGCGGCGGGGGGTTTCGGGCGGGGGTGGCCGCCGAGGGTTCCGGGGCGGGGGGAAGGGGCGCGGCGGGGCGGCGGAGGGCCGGGAAGGGGCCGTTCCGGGCGGCTGGAGGAGCGGGAATTCCGGGAATTTTCCGGAGACGGGACGGAGACGGGACGGAGGCGGGGCGGGGGCGTGACGGGGCGTCGGGCGGGCTCAGGTGAAGGCTTCGACGCGGACGCCCGCGGAGGCGAGGGCGCCGCGGATCCGCCAGGCGAGTTGGGCGGCGCCGGGGGTGTCGCCGTGGACGCAGAGGGAGCGGGCCCGGACGCTGATGGGCTCGCCGCCGACGGCGGTGGCGGCGCCGTCCCGGGCGATGCCGACGGCGCGGGCGATGACCGCCTCGGGGTCGTGCACGACGGCGTTCGGTTCGCGGCGCGGGACGAGGGTGCCGGCCCAGGTGTAGGCGCGGTCGGCGAACGCCTCGGTGACCACGGGCAGTCCGACGCCCTCGGCCACCGCGAGCAGCCGGGAGCCGGGCAGGCCGAGCAGCGGCAGCGGGCCGTCGCAGACCGCGCCGGCCCGCAGCACGCCCGAGACCACCGCCTCCGCCTGCTCGTTGTCCTGCACCACCCGGTTGTAGAGCGCGCCGTGCGGCTTGACGTAGGAGACCCGGGAGCCGGCCGCCCGGGCGAACACCTGGAGCGCGCCGATCTGGTAGGCGATCTCGTCGGCGAGTTCCTCCGGCGGGACGTCCATGGCGCGGCGGCCGAACCCGGCGAGGTCGCGGTAGGAGACCTGGGCGCCGATCCGCACCCCGCGCTCGGCCGCCAGCGAGCAGACCCGGCGCATCGTGGACGGGTCGCCGGCGTGGAAGCCGCAGGCGACGTTGGCGCTGGTGACCACCGAGAGCAGGGCGTCGTCGTCGGTCAGGCTCCAGCGTCCGAAGCCCTCGCCGAGGTCCGCATTGAGGTCGATCACCGCGTCGGCCACTTTTTTCCTCGTCCGCCCTTCCGCGCGGGCCGATCCGGGCCCGGGGTCCGCTCCTGGGGGTGATCGTAGGGCCTGATCGTTTCGGCCGGGGCGGGGGTCGCGGTCCGGGCGGCAGGTTTTACCCGCCAGGTCGCGCGGGGGCGTCCGGACGGCCACCCGCTCGGCGCAACGCCGGTGGTCGGCGGGGCGGTGGCCGGCGAGTTGGTGGCCGGGTGCCTGCGGTCAGCCGCGCGGCCAGGGGCCTGCGGGTCTGCGGTCAGCCGCGCGGCCAGGGGCGGCCCTGGATGCGTTCGATGTCGCGGTTGAAGCGTTCGAGCACCTCGGCGAAGTCGGCCAGGTCCGCGGCGGTCCAGTCGGTGACCACCCGGGACAGGCCCTGGATCGACCAGTCGCGGTCCTGGCGCAGGCGGCGCAGGCCCTCCTCGGTGATCCGCAGCTTGCGGGCCACCCCGCCGTCCGGGTCGGGGATGCGGTCGACCAGTCCGGCCCGGAGCATCGCGGCGCTCTGCCGGTTGACGGTGGAGGTGTCCAGCCCGAACGCCTCGGCGAGTTGGCCGATGGTGAGCGGGCCCTCGGTCTCGATCCGGCTGAGCAGGGTGTAGGCGCTGCGCTCCAGGGCGTCGGGGCCGCCGTTGGTGCGGGCGGTGGCGAGCACCTGATGGCGGGCGAGCAGCATCATTTCCCGTTCGATCAGGGCGAGTTCCTTGTCGCGCCGCATGCTCCTCCGTCCCTTGCGTCACTTTTCGGCAGCATATCCCGCGAGGGGGCTATATGTATGGTACACATTGTGTGCATCATGCATATCTAGCTGAAGAGATGGAAGTACCCCATGAGTCAGGCACGCACCGGCCCCATCGTCGGAGTGCTCGCCGGCGCGGGCATCGTGGTCTCGCTGATGCAGACCCTGGTCGTCCCGCTGATCCCGGACCTGCCGAACCTGCTCCACACCACGGCCGCCAACGCGTCCTGGGCGATCACCGCCACCCTGCTGGCCGGTGCCGTCGCCACCCCGGTGCTCGGCCGACTCGGCGACATGTACGGCAAGCGCCGCATCCTGCTCGCCAGCCTCACCATGCTCGTCATCGGCTCGCTGATCTGCGGCTTCAGCAGCTCGCTCGCCCCGATGGTGATCGGCCGCGCGCTCCAGGGCGTCGGCGCCGGCGTCATCCCGCTCGGCATCAGCATCATGCGCGACGAACTCCCGCCGCAGAAGCTCGGCTCCTCGATGGCGCTGATGAGCTCCTCGCTCGGCATCGGCGGCGCGTTCGGCCTGCCGCTGTCCGCCGTCATCGCCCAGAACGCCAGCTGGCACGCGCTGTTCTGGATCTCCGCCGCGCTCGGCCTGCTGGTCGCCGTCGCCGTGTTCTTCCTCGTCCCCGAGTCCCCGGTCCGCTCCGGCGGCCGCTTCGACGTGGTCGGCGCGATCGGACTCACCATCGGACTCGTCGCCCTGCTGCTCGCCATCTCCAAGGGCAGCGACTGGGGTTGGGGCTCCGGCACCACCCTGGGCATGCTCGCCGCCGCCGTCGTGGTGCTCCCGGTCTGGGGCTGGTGGGAGCTGCGCACCCAGCAGCCGCTGGTCGACCTGCGCACCAGCGTCCGCCGCCAGGTGCTGATGACCAACCTGGCCTCCGTGGTGATCGGCTTCGCGATGTACGCGATGAGCCTGGTCTCCCCGCAGCTGCTCCAGATGCCCACCGCCACCGGCTACGGCCTCGGCCAGTCGATGGTCGCCGCCGGCCTCTGGATGGCCCCCGCCGGCCTGGTCATGATGCTGCTCTCGCCGATCTCCGCCAAGCTCTCCCGGGCCAAGGGCCCCAAGGTCTCGCTGCTGGTCGGCGCCGTCATCATCACCGCGGGCTACCTCTCCGCGCTCGCCCTGATGGGCCACGCCTGGGGCGTGCTGCTCTTCTCCTGCCTGATCAGCGGCGGCATCGCGTTCGCCTACGCGGCCATGCCCGCCCTGATCATGGGCGCCGTCCCGGTCTCCGAGACCGCCGCCGCCAACGGCCTCAACACCCTGATGCGCTCCATCGGCACCTCCAGCTCCTCCGCCGTCATCGGCGTGGTGCTGGCCCACATGACCACCGACTTCCACGGGCACACCCTGCCCTCGGAGGGCGGCTTCCGCACCGCCTTCATGATCGGCGCCGGCGCGGCCGTCGCTGCCGCGCTGGTCACCCTCGCCATCCCCGGCATCCGCCGCGCGGTGGCGGGCGGCGCGACCGGTCCGAAGGACGGACCGCAGCTGTCCGTCGTCACCGAAGGCGTCACCGACGGCGCGACGGCCAAGTAGCCCCCGCACCCGCCCGGGTGGGCCGTTCGTCCCCGCGGGGAGGAACGGCCCACCGCCGTTTCCGGGCGGAGGGATTGGTCTGCGCACGGACGAACGCCCCGCGGGGTCCTCCGGGTCGGCGGTTCATCCGTGCGCAGACGAACGCCCCGCGGGTCCCCGGGTGGGCAGTTCCTCTACGCGTAGACGAACTCCCCGCGGGGTCCCCGGGTGGGCAGTTCCTCTACGCGTAGACGAATGCCCGGCGGCGTTCCCGGGCGGAGGGTTCGTCCCTGCGCGGAGGAACGGCGGCCGGGCGTCGTCGGGCCATGGCTTTCGCGCAGGTCACGGCAGTAGGGTGCGCGGATGGCGACCCACGAGCGAGAGATCACCGGCCCCGTCGACCTGTGCGGCCCCGACGGGCGGCTGCACCGCGGGGCCGTCGGCTGGTCGCGCACTCCGCTGCACCGCGGCAACCTGCGCGGCTGGGGGCGCACCAAGCGGTGGGAGTACTGGTGCGTCACCACGCCCACCCACCTGCTCGCGCTCACCGTCAGCGACCTGGACTTCCTCACCCTCGACACCGTGTACTTCCTCTCCTGGGACGAGCACGGCGTCCTCGAGGACCACGAGCGCACCGCGATCGCCCCCGGCCTGCCGCTGCGCCCCACCGCCTTCCCCGCGGGCATCGCGGGCTCCGGCGGCCCGCACGGCGCCGACCTCACCGTCGGGCCGGAGCGCCCCGGCCGCCGCCGGGTCCGGATCTCGATCACCCACGAGCCCGGCGGTACCCGGCTGCGCGCCCGCGCCCTCACCGCCGACCTGCGCCCGCTGGAGGCCGACCTGCTGGTCGCGCTGCCCGACGGCCACGAGACCCTGTCGGTGGTCGTCCCCTGGGACGACAAGCGCTTCCAGTACACCTCCAAGCACACCGCCCGCCCCGCCACCGGCACCGTCCGGCTCGGCGACCGCACGTACGAATTCGGGGACGACGCCTGGGGCGTGCTCGACCACGGGCGCGGGCGCTGGCCGCGCTCGCTCGGCTGGAACTGGGGCGCCGCGTCCGGCCGCACCGACGGGCACACCGTGGGCCTGCAGTTCGGCGGGCAGTGGACGGTCGGCACCGGCAGCACCGAGAACGCGCTGTGCGTGGACGGCCGGCTCAGCAAGATCGGCACCGAACTGGCCTGGCACTACGACCCCGCCGACCCGCTCGCCCCCTGGCGGATCACCACCCCCGGCAGCGATCAGGTCGACCTCGCCTTCCACCCCTTCCACGACCGCCGCACCCGCACCGAGGCGGGCCTGATCGCCAACCGCACCGACCAGTGCTTCGGCCACTACCGCGGCACCATCCGCACCGACGACGGCCTGCGCGTCGCGGTGGACGGCCTGCTCGGCTGGGCCGAGGACGTCCGGATGCGCTGGTGACCACGCCCACCGGTCCCGCCGCGCCCACCGGTCCCGCCGCGCCCGCCACGCCCGCGATGTGCCCCGCGCACGGCCCCGGCCCCGACCTCGCCGCGCTGGTCGGCCGCCGGCTGACCGGCGTGGTCGCGTCCTGGTACAGCCACGAGGGCGAACGCGCGGCCGACCCCGTGGTGGTCTGGCTGCGCGACGACCGCGGCGGCTGCACCTTCGTCGGCACCGGCAGCGACTGGTGCCTGATCGTCGCCGAGGACTGGCCGCACGCCGACGTCGACCTGGGCGAGTGGGGCCGCCTCGACGTCCGCGACGCCCCGCACGACACCCCCTTCGCCCCGCACCTGGGCCACCCCGTCCTGGCCGCCCGCGAGGAGCACACCCCGGGCACCGGCCGCACCGCCCTCGAACTCGACTTCCCGGGCGGCACCGTCCGCTGCGAGTCCTGGGACGGCGACCTGCGACTGACCGCGACCGGAGACCCGCGATGACCGAACTCCCGCACCACCGGGCCCTGCTGGCGGCCGTGGACTGGCCGTCGCTGGAGGTCCCGCACCCGACGGAGCGGCTGGACGCGGCGCTGCTGGCCCGGATGACGGACCCCGATCCGGCGGAGCGGGCCCGGGCCCTCGACCGGGTGTTCCACCTGGTCGACCACCAGAACACCATCTACGGCGCGACGCCGCCGGTGGCCCGCTACCTGGCCGCGATCCTCGGCGAGTTCGCGGACGCGCCACGGCTGCGGTTGCGGTTGCTGACGTGGCTGGAGGCGATGGCGTACGACGCGGACGACGCCCGCGTGGCAGCCATGCGGCGATGGCTGGGCCAGGGCCCCCACCCGCCCCTGCGGGAGTTCCGCGCCCTGCGGCCCGACCTGTTCGCCGCCGTCCGCCCGTTCCTCACCGACGCGGACCAGGACGTCCGGGAGGCCGCCCTGATCGCGGCGCTCCCGCTGTCCGAGCACCCCGACCTGGCCGACCTGCGCCTCGAGCTGGCCGGGCACGCCGAGCGCCTGCTCGCCACCTCCACCGACCGCTTCCGCCGGGACCGGGCCCTCGACTACCTCCGGGCGTGGGGCCGGGACACCGCCGTGCTGGAGAACGTCGAGGACCGCGCGGCCGAGGAACGCTACGCCCGGCTGCGGGCCGAGCGGGAGCGGCGCGACGACGAGCGGACCGCCAGCGGCGGGTGCTTCGCGGAGCCGCCGTTCTGACCGTCCGGCCGGGCTGTCCGCCACCGGCGGTAGCGTGCCCCGCATGGACGACACCCAGCTCGACGCGCTGACCCTGGCCTGTGCCGACGTGCTGCCCTACCCGGGGGAGTGGCGGCGGGCGCCGTACGAGGAGTGGGAGGTGGACGGGGCGCGTTACCACCTGGTCGCCGTCGATCCGGGGGTGAGCGCGCTCGGGGTGCGGGTCGACGGCGGGCCGGTGATGGTGCTGCCGGAGGAGGAGGGCGAGCCCGGGCTGCTGAACTCCGGTCCGGGGCAACTGCTCGCGTTCCTGGAGCTGTACCGGGAGGCGGCGGCGGAGGCCGAGCGGTACGAGGCGGGCGAGGAGCCGGACGAGTCGCTGGCCGCGGCGGAGGAGCTGACGGACGCGCTGCTGGCCCGGTTCGCGGCGGTGGACCCGGCGGCGGTGGCGGACGAGAACGCGTACTGGTGCATCGCCGCGGAGGAGTTGGGCTACGGCATGGAGTGCTGAGCCTCCCCCCGAAGGCTCAGCACTCCCGTTCCGGGCCGGAGGCCCGGTTCCCCGGCCGGTGGCCCCGGCCGGGATCCGGCCCGGCCCGGATGCCCGGCCCGGCTGCCCGGCTCCCGGCTCCCGGTGGGTCAGGGGGAGGGGACGACGCGGGCGAAGTCGTGGTGGGTGCGCAGGGCCTGCTGCCACTCCAGGGTGCGGATCAGGCGGTGGACGATCAGCAGCGGGACGACGCCGAGCACGCCGAACGACATGTCGATGAATCGCCAGAACAGCGGGATGTCGCGCAGCGGGCCGCAGATCAGGGCGAGCGGGATGACGCCGCCGCAGGCGAGCATCGCCCAGCGGATCACCCAGACGTTGCGGACCGGGTCGCGCAGCGGGCCCCAGAAGGCGGCGGCGATCACCAGGTGGGCGAAGGCCAGCCAGTCGGTGCCGTAGGCGAGGAACGGGTGGTCGCCGTAGCCGTCGGCGACGCCCTCGCGGACCCGGTGGACCCAGGCGTCGAGGGCGGGGAGCAGGGAGTCCAGGCCGGTGGCGTCGACCAGGTGGGCCAGCAGCGAGGTCTCGCTCTGGAGCGGGAAGGCGGTCAGGCCGCTGAGCACCAGGCAGGTGATGAACAGCCAGAGCCAGCGCCTGATCCGGCGGCGGACGAGCGCGGTGTCGGCGGTGGGTGCGGAATCCGGGCCGGCGGTGGTGGAACCGGCGGGGACGGTGGCGATGTCGGACATGGGGAACCCCCCTCATGGCGCGGGTGCCGGAGACGGCACGCGGTGTCGCGCCTTGGACTCTAGACCTGAATTTGAACGTGTTCAACACGCCGGGACAGGCCGCCCGAAAGGGGCTTTTCGGACCTGTCCGCGGAAAGCCCTAATCTTGTCCACCGTGACCGCCATCGCAGACCAGCCCACCCGGCCCGCCCCCGGCCCGGCCGCCGACGAGGGACTCGCCCGCCGGCTCAAGGCGCTGGCGTGCACCGCCCCGCTGCACGACCTGGACAGCCGGAAGGTCAACCTGGCCGGCGAGTACGCCTCGTACGCCATGGCCGAGGTCGGCCTCGCCGCGATCGACCTGGTCACCCTCAACATGGACTTCGACACCGGCGCCGACCGGGACATAGTGCTCGCCCGCCTGCTGCCCCGGATCGCCGCCCAGAACCCGCGGCGCACCGCCGCCGAGCACGAGCGGGTCGCCCGCTGGGTGCTGGAGTCGCTGATCAACGTCGGCAGCGTCGACCGCGGCTTCCGCGCCGTCTACGGCACCTTCGGCCCGGACGGCGAGTACACCCGCCGCGACTACGACTTCAAGCTGATCGAGGAGGTCCCCGGCCAGGACGGCGGGGTCTACCTGCGCACCACCGACGAGGCCGTCAACGTGCTGGTCGGCGCCCTCGACACCGACGTGACCAGCGCCCAGATCGCCGCCGAGGTCAAGCTGGAGGTGCTGATCCGGCGCGGCCGCCTCGCCGACGCCCAGCTCGCCGCCGAACAGGCCCGCTACCGCACCGTCCAGTACGCCGAGACGCTGCGCCGCGCCCTGGAGGCCACCCGGCGCAACGTCCGCGCGGTCGACTGGATGGAGACCGTCCCCGACCTGATCGACGAGGCGCTCGACCACATCGCCGACCGCTACCGGCACGAGAACGCGATCCTCACCAACATCCGCAAGGCCCGCGACGAGAGCACCGACGGCGAGCACAAGCGCCGCGCCGCCGAACTCGTCGACATCGTCAAGGATTGCATCCGCCGCCACACCCAGCTCCAGACCCGCCTGCTGGAGGCCGGCCCGCTGTTCCGCGCCGAACAGGACCGGCAGGCGTTCGCCGCGCCCACCGCCCGCAGCGGCATCGACCTGTACGGCCAGCTGCTCGCCCCCGTGCTCACCCTGCCGCTCGGCGATGCCACCCGGCCCACCGACGCGTTCTTCGCCCGCGCCACCGGCCTGCGCACGCCCGTCTCGGTCCGGGTCGCCGACCTGGTCGACCTGCTGCTCACCCCGCCCGTCGAACGCGAGCACCTCGGCGCCGAGCTCCCCGAACCCGACCTGGTCGCCACCCCCGACGACAGCCGGTTCTCCGAGGCCCAGCTGGAGGCCGCCCTCGACCTGCTCGACCTGCCCGCCGACGCCCCCCGTCGGCTCTCCGGCCTGCTCGCCGACGCCCGTGCCCGCGGCACCGGCCCCGGCGGGGACGGCGACGGCGAGGAACTCGCCTACCTGGTCGCCCTGCTGGCCGTGCACGCGGCCAGCCCGCCGGTCGGCACCGCGTACCGGCAGGGCGAGGAGCGGCTGCTGTTCGCGGTCGACGACGGCACCCGGCTGGACGACCCCGGCTTCGGCGGCGCCGACCTGATCGTCGGCAGCGCGCTGCTGGACGCGGTGGGCATGGCCGCCGACCGCAAGGACGCCGTGTGACCGGCAACCCCCCTCCTGCTCGCACCACCCGCACCACTCGTAGCACGTGCACCGCCCATACCGCCTGCACCACCCGCACCACTCGTAGCACGTGCACCACCCGTACCGCCCGCACCGAAGGAGCCCTCGGATGACCACCACCAGCGAGGCGTGGACACCGCCCGAGAGCGAACCGGCCGCCGCCCCCGCGCCGATCAGTCCGGCGGACGTCGCCGAGGCCGCCCGGCTGGTCTCCTTCGGCCTGCAGGCCAAGCTGCTGCCCGGCCGGGACGCCGAGTACGGCGAACTGGTGCGCCGCTACCGGGAGGACCCGCCGTTCGGCCGGCTCGCCGACGCCGTCGCCACCGGCATGGGCCTGGTCGTGCTGGAGGTCTCCGCCCGGGCCGGGATGGCGGTGGCCGCCGCCGAGGACTCGGTGTTCGCCGTCCGGATGGGCGACTACTCGCGGCGCGCCGCCTCCGAGTCCACCGACCGCTTCCTGCACGGCCTGGCGCACCTCGCGGTCGCCGCGCTCGCCTTCCCCCGCCCCGAGGACCTGGCCGACGACGGCTACCTCGGCCGGGTCACCGTCAACGGCGTGGACGCGTTCGTCCGGCAGGCCTGCCGCCGCCTGGAGGAGCGCGCCGAGGCCGAGGGCGCCAACACCGACCCGGCCAGCGACGCCCCCGGCCTGGAGGCCGCCTGGCGGGTCTGGGCCCGCCGCTCCGCGACCGGCGCCACCAAGGACGCCCGCCGGCTGGCCGGCTCCACCACCGGCATCGTCTCCAAGGCGGTGTCCTTCCTGGTCGACTCCGGCTTCCTGCAGAAGACCTCCGACGACTCCGGCGGCACCTACCGCACCACCGCCCGCTACCAGTTGCAGGTCCGCGACCTGGCCGGCGGCGCCGCGATGGCCGAACTCCTCGACCTGGGCGTCGTCCCGGTCAGCGACGGCACCCCCACCCTCGCCCCGCCCGACGAGAGCGACGAACTGGTGGCCGACGCCGGCCTCCCGTTCCACGCCCTCTGACCCACCCACGGCACCGCCGCAACCGCTCCAGGAGAACCACCGCACATGTACGAGCTGAACCGGGTCCGCCTGTACTCGATCGGACCGGCCGGTGCCCGCTACGCCGACACGGTGCTCGACCTGCGCGGAGTCGGCGAGCCGGTCCCCGAGCCGCAGCCGCAGCAGATCGGCCTGTTCGGCGAGGAGCCCGAGGGCCCGCAGCGCCGCCCCGCGCCCGCCGGCGTGCTGTTCCTGGAGAACGGCGGCGGCAAGTCCGTGCTGCTCAAGCTGATCTTCTCGGTGATGCTGCCCGGCCACCGCAACACCCTGGGCGGCGCCTCCTCCGGCGTGCTGCGCAAGTTCCTGCTCGCCGACGACTGCGGCCACGTCGCCCTGGAGTGGCAGCACACCGTCACCGGCGAACTCATCGTGGTCGGCAAGGTCAGCGAGTGGCGCGGCCGCCAGGTCTCCTCCGACCCGCGGAAGTTCGCCGAACTCTGGTACTCCTTCCGGCCCGGCCCCGGCCTCACCCTGGACGGCCTGCCGGTCGCCGAACGCCCTGCCCTCACCGGCGACCAGCAGACCCGCGGCCGCCGCCGCACCATGAAGGGCTTCCGCGACGCCCTCACCGAGGCCGGCAAGGCCCAGCCGCACCTCGACGTCACCTTCGAGGAGATCCACGACCGCTGGATCGAACACCTCGGCGCCCTCGGCCTCGACCCCGAACTCTTCCGCTACCAGCGCGAGATGAACGCCGACGAGGGCGAGGCGGCCGGCCTGTTCGCGGTCCGCAACGACGCCGACTTCACCGACCTGCTGCTGCGCGCCGTCACCGACACCCGGGACACCGACGGCCTCGCCGACCTCGTCCACGGCTTCGCCGCCAAGCTCGGCCGCCGCTCCGAACTCGCCGCCGAACGCGACTTCACCGCCGGCTCGGTCGACCTGCTGCAGCGCATCGTCGACGCCACCGCCGCCCGCGAGACCGTCCGCGAGGGCCACCGCGCCGCCGAACGCCGCACCCGCAAGCTCGCGCTGTCGCTCGCCGCCCGCTCCGCCGTCGAACGCGACCGGGTCCACGACCTGGCCGTCGAGGTCGCCGCCGCCGCGAGCGCCGTCACCGCCGCCGAGACCGACCGCACCCGGCACTCGCTGATCGTCTCCGAACTGACCTACCGGCACGCCACGTTGGGCCTGGAGGCGGCCACCGCGGGCGCCGCCCGGCTGCGCCGCGAACTCACCGACGCCCGCGCCCAGTTCGCCGCCTGGCAGGCCGCCGAGGCGGTCCTGCGGCACCGCGCCGCCGCCGACCGGGCGGCCCGGGTCGCCGCCGCCATCCGGGAGGCCGAACTCGACGCCGCCCCCGCCCTCGCCGCCCGCGACCGCGCCGCCGGCGCCCTCGCCCGCGCCCTGGAAGCCGCCGCCGCCTCCGCCGAGACCCGCGCCGACCAGGAGGAGCTGCGGGCCGGCGAACTCCAGGAGGACGGCGCCGCCGCCCAGTCCGAGGCCACCGCCGCCGCCACCGCCGCCCAGAAGGCCCGCTCCGAGGCCGAGCACCTGCGCCAGCGCCTCGGCGAGGTCGAGCAGGAGACCGCCGCCGCCGTCGCGGCCGGCTGGATCGACGACCCCGGCGCCGAAGCCGACCCGGCCCGCGCCGCCCTCCAGGCCGCCGACGCCGGAGCCACCGCCACCGAAGCCCTCGACCGGGCCCGCACCGCCGCCGACCAGGCCGCCGCCCGGGCCCGCGAAGCCGCCGCCGCCGAAGCCCGCGCCGACCTCGCCGCCGCCCGCGCCAGCGACGCCCGCGCCGCCGCCGACCGCGCCCTGGCCGCCGAACAGCGCACCGCCGCCCAGCTCGCCGCCGAACCCCGGCTCGCCGAACTGCTCTCCCTGACGCCCTACCAGGACGGCGCCCAGGAGTCCGAAGGCTTCCTGACGCCCCGTCAGCTCGACGCCTCCGCCGAGGACCTGCGCGAACTGCTCGACCAGTCGGTGGCCACCGCCGAACGCACCCTGTTCGACCTGCGCACCGCCGCCGCCGACGACTCCCGGATCCTCGCCGCCCTCGGCGACGGCGGCCTGCTGCCGCCCGGCCCCGACGTCCTCGCCACCGTCGAACACCTCGGCGAGCAGGGCATTCCCGCCCTCCCCGGCTGGCGCTACCTCGCCCAGTCCGTCGACCCCGCCGACCACGAGGCCATCCTCGCCGCCCGCCCCGAACTCGTCGACGGCGTCGTCGTCACCGACCCCGCCTCGCTCGACCGGGCCCGCGAAGCGCTCGCCGCCGCCGCCCTGCTGCCCCGCTCCACCGTCGCCGTCGGCACCGCCGCCGCCCTGATCGCCCCGATCGAGGGCGAGCCCGCGTACTTCCTGGTGCCGCCGAACCCGGCCATGCACAACGAGACCGCCGCCGACGACGAACGCCGCGAACTGCGCACCCGCGCCACCGCCCGCGAGGAGCACATCCGCGAACTCGCCGCCCGCCTCGGCGGCGACCGCGCCCTCGCCGCCCGGCTCGCCTCCTGGCACGCCAGCTGCCCGCCCGGCACCCTCGCCGAACTCGCCGAGAACGCCGCCGCGGCCGCCCTGCACGCCGAGACCACCGCCGCCGAACTCGCCACCCTGCGCGCGGAGCGCGCCGACGCCGACACCGAGCACCAGGCCGCCGCCGCCCGCCACGAGGAGTGCCGGGACGCCGCCCAGCGCGCCCGCCGCCGCGCCGACGCCCTCGAAGGACTCGCCTTCCGGCTGCGCGAACGCCCCAACTGGACCCGCCGGCTGCGCGAACTCGCCGACGACGTCGCCGAGTGCGAACGCCGCCAGACCCAGTGCGCCGAACGCGCCCGCACCTGCGACGAGGACCGCCGCGCCGCCCAGCGCGCCGCCGACGACGCCCGCCGCACCGCCCGCACCCTGCGCGGCGAACGCGCCGAGATCGCCGCCGTCGGCGCCGGTGCCGAACCCGACACCGCCGTCGCCCCCGCCTCGCTGCCCGCCCTGCGCGAGGCGTACCGGGCCGCCGCCCAGCTCTACGAGAAGGTCGGCGTCGGCGCCGACCTGCGCGCCGAACAGGCCCGCGCCGAGAGCGACGAGACCGCCTCCGCCGCCGAACTCGACCGCCTCAGCAACAAGGTCAAGGCCCGCGCCGAGGAACTCCTCGCCAGCCCCGACGGCGCCGACGGCCCCGCCCGGCAGGCCGCCGCCGCCCGCGCCGAGGAACTCGTCACCCTGATCGAGGCCCGCTCCGGCGCCGCCTCCGAGGAGGTCGGCCGCCTGCGCGGCGACGCCGAACGCTCCGCCCCCGCGGGCGGCGAGGCGCACACCGAACTCCCCGAGGACCTGCTCCCCGCCGACCCCGAACACGCCCAGGCCCTGCTGCGCACCGCCACCGCCCTGCTCGCCGAACGCCGCGAACGCGTCGAGGCCGCCCGCACCGAACACGGCGACCTGCAACGGACGTCCGACCAGGCGCAGGCCGCCGCGGGCGACTTCGAGGAACTCGCCGGACAGCTCCGCGACGCGCTGCGCGACAACGGCGAGGAGACCGACCCCGAGGCCGACGCCTACCTCGGCTCGCTGGCCGCCGCCCGCTCCGCCGTCACCGACACCCGGCGCGCCATGCGCACCGCCGCCACCGAACTCACCGGCGCCGAACTCGCCGTCCGGGACGCCGCCGACGCCCTCGTCCGGCACGCCAACGCCGCCCGCTACGAGGCCGTCCGCACCCCCGCCCGGCAGCAGATCCGCGAACTGCCCGCCGCCGCCCTGCCCGACCACGCCGCCGCCTGGGCCGCCGCGTTCGCGCCCCGGCTGCGCGTCCTCACCGACGAACTCGCCCAGCTGGAGCGCAACCGCTCCTCCATCGTCGACCGGCTGCGCGGCCTGGTCGAGACCTCGCTCGGCACCCTGCGCGCCGCCCAGCGCCTCTCCCGGCTCCCCGAGGGCCTCGGCGAGTGGTCGGGCCAGGAGTTCCTCCGGATCCGCTTCGAGGACCCGGACCACGCCGTCCTGGTCGAACGCCTCGGCGAGGTCATCGACGAGGCCACCCGCTCCGCCGTCAGGAAGAACTCCGACCTGCGCCGCGACGGCATGTCCCTGCTGCTGCGCGGCGTCGCCGCCGCGATCGGCCCCAAGGGCGTCTCGGTCGAGATCCTCAAGCCGGACGCGGTGCTGCGCGCCGAACGCGTCTCGGTCGGCCAGATGTCGGACGTCTTCTCCGGCGGCCAGCTGCTCACCGCGGCCATCGCCCTGTACTGCACGATGGCCGCGCTGCGCGCCAACGACCGCGGCCAGTCCCAGCTGCGGCACGCCGGCACGCTGTTCCTGGACAACCCGATCGGCCGTGCCAACGCCACCTACCTGCTGGAGCTGCAGCGCGCCGTGGCCGACGCGCTCGGCGTCCAACTCATCTACACCACCGGCCTGTTCGACACCACCGCACTCGCCGAGTTCCCGCTCGTCATCCGGCTGCGCAACGACGCCGACCTGCGGGCCGGCCTCAAGTACATCTCGGTCGAGGAGCACCTGCGCCCCGGCCTCCCGGCCCCGCAGGGCCCGGACGGGCCGACCGTCCACGGCGAGATCACCGCGACCAGGGTGTTCCGCAAGCCGGAGTAGCCGGACACGCGCCGGGGCCGCGGTACCGGACGGATCCGTCCGGTACCGCGGCCCCGCGGGTTCGTCAGCCCTTCGTCGAGACGGTGACCGAGGCGACCTTCATCGGGTGGCCGGGTTCCGTCGCCTCCGTGGGCGAACTGCCGTACGCGGCCGGGAGGTTGCCGCCGATGGCGACGTTCAGGATCAGGAAGATCCCGTGGTGGACGGCCTGGTCCCAGGCGGCCGGGTCGACCTGGTCGGCGGTGACCTCGAAGTACTCCCGGCCGTCGCGCAGCCAGCGGACCCGTTCGGGGCTGGTGGAGCGGTCGACCTCGACGGTGTAGGTGTGGAAGGCGCCCCAGCAGTCCGCGCAGGGCTGCTCGCCCGAGCCCAGGCCGTTCGGTTCCTTGCACGGCCCGCCGGGGGTGGTGCCGCAGTGCAGGGTGCCGAACACGCCGCGCCCGCCGACGGATTCGAGCACGTCCAGCTCGCCGACGCCGGGCCAGCCGGTGTACCCGTCGCGGAGCTTGCCGCCGAGCGCCCAGAACGCGGGCCAGTACCCGGCCGCGGCCTTGCCGTTGACGGCGGGGAGCGCCAACTCGGCCTCCACCCGCAGGATTCCGCCCGCGGGGGCCGCGAGGTCGGCCCGCCTGGACTCGATCCGCCCGGAGGACCAGCGGCCGGCCGGGTCCCGGGTCGGGGTGATCTCCAGCGCGCCCTTGCCGTCCAGGCGGACGTTCTCGGCGGAGTCGGTCATGGTCTCGACCTCGCCGGTGCCCCACTGGGCGGCCGGGCAGCCGGGGTAGCAGGTGCCCAGGTCGTACTGCCAGGTGGCGGGGTCGGGCTTGGCGCCGGCCGGGCCGTCGAACCCGTCGTGCAGCAGGGTGGTCCACCCGGTGCCGAACGCGCCCGCGTCGGTGAGGAGTTGGTCCAGTCGCGGGGTGAGGACCACGGCCGCGGCGTTGGTCAGGTGCGAGTCGTCGCGGTACAGCAGCACGTGCTCCAGGACGGCCGGGCAGCTGCGCCCACTGCCCGGGCAGAGCACCGAGTTGACCTCGACGGTTTTGACGCCTGGGAACCTCCCGGCGGCGATCTCCTCGGCCAGCGGGTCGGCGTACAGGCCCTCGGTGCGCGGGAAGTCGCAGGCGGAGGTGGTGTCGGGGTGCCCGGAGACGCAGGCCGGGACGTCCAGGCCGGGGTTCGGGGTGTCCTGCAGGTAGACGATCGGGACACCCAGTTCCCGCAGCGGGGTGAGGGTCTGCTCCCAGCCGTGCAGCAGGGCGGCCCGGTCGGCGGTGTAGCGGTTGAGCGTGGAGACCACGATCAGCTTGGGCTTCGGGCCGTCCTTGAGCCGGGTCAGGGCGTTCGCCCGCCAGGTGTCGCACTCGTGGTAGGTGCGTCCCAACTGCGGGTTGGTGACGGTGAGTTCGGGCAGCGGGCAGCCCTGCTTGACCAGCTCCTCGACCGACAGGCGGTGCTGGGCGGCGATGCCGAGCAGCGAGGAGAACCACTGGCCGGCGTGCGAGTCGCCGAGCAGCACGATCCGGTCGTCGCCGGTGCCGAAGCGGCACGGCGGGCTGGTGGTGTCGGCCGGGTCCACCTCGCAGGCGCCGTCCGGCGGGAAGTCCTGCCGGGCCTGGACGGGGTTGGGCACGGTCGGCGCGTGCGGGGGCGGCGCGGCGGCCAGCAGGCTGCTGCCGGTGCGGGCGCCCGGCGGCAGGCCGGACGGGTCCGGGGGAGTGGCCGGGCCCAGGTTGCGGATGGTGCCGGAGCCGACGACCAGCGCCAGCAGCACCGGGAAGACCACCGCGGTCAGGCCCAGCGACAGCCCGCGGCGCGGGATCTCGCCGAGCACCGCGCTGCGGCGCAGTGGCTGCTCCAGCCAGCGCAGCGCGGCGTACGCGGGCAGCGCGGCGGCGGCGGTGAGCGCGGCCTTGACGCCCCAGTGCAGGGCGCCCCAGTGGGCCTCGGCGAGCACTAGCACCGGCCAGTGCCACAGGTACAGGTTGTAGGAGAGCCGGCCGATCGCGCGCGGCGCGCCGAGCGACAGCGCCCGCCCGACCAGGTGGGTGCCGCCGGAGCCGGCCAGGACGATCGCGGCGGTGGCGGCGGTCGGCAGCAGCGCGGCGTAGCCGGGGTAGGGGGTGCGGGCGTCGAACAGCAGCACCGCGGCGAGCACCCCGGCCAGGCCGCCGAGGCCCATCAACTCCCGTGCAAACCTGGGTATTTGATTGATCGGCAGCAGGGCGATGACGGCACCGGCGGCGAACTGCCAGGCCCGGGTGGGCGTGGAGAGGTAGGCGCCGGCGCTCCAGTGCAGGGAGAGCCAGAAGGAGCCGGCGCCGAGCAGCAGGGTCAGGCCGAGCAGGGTGCGCCGCCGCCAGGCCCAGCGGGCGGCGAGGGCCAGCAGCGGGGCCCAGAGCAGGTAGAACTGCTCCTCGACGGCGAGCGACCAGAAGTGCAGCAGGGCGCTCGGGTCGCGGCCGGCCGCCAGGTAGTCGGTCTGTTCGGCGACGAAGCGCCAGTTGGCGACGGACAGCGCGGAGGCGAGGACGTCGCGCTCCAGGTCGGCGCGGCGCAGCGGCGCGGTGAGCAGGGCGCCGAGCACGGCGGTGGCGGCCAGCACGACGGCGGCCGAGGGCAGCAGCCGGCGGGCCCGGCGGGAGTAGAACTCGGCGAGCCGGACGCGGCCGGTGCGCGCGGTCTCGGTGCGCAGCAGGCCGGTGATCAGGTAGCCGGAGATGACGAAGAAGACGTCGACGCCGACGAAGCCGCCGGCCAGGCCGGGTACGGCGGCGTGGAAGGCCAGCACGGCGAGGACGGCGACGGCCCGCAGGCCCTCGATGTCGGGTCGGAACTTCGGCCGCTCGACCGGTGCTTGGCTCAGCACGACGGTGAGCGGGGCGGTACTCGGGGCGGTACTGGTGGACACGGGAGCGTGGACCTTTCAGCCCAGCCAGGGCAGCATCGGGGCCGCCCAGCCGGAGGCGAGCAGGGCGATCAGGGCGAGCGTGCTCGTGACGGCGAGGGCCTCGGGCCAGCGCCGCGGACGCATCGCGGGGTGGGCCCCGGAGTCGGCGGATGCGGTGGGCTCGGCGGACTCGGTTGCGCGGGGCCGGAGTTCGGCGTACAGGTCGCGGATCAGCGGCACGCCGAGGTGCAGTTGCACGGCCAGGTACAGGGCCAGGCCCCAGGTGGTGTTCCAGCCGTGCAGCCAGGTGGCGGCGGCGACGCCGATGCCGGTGGCGGCCAGCGTGCCGGCCGTCCAGAGCAGCGAGACCAGCAGCACCTTGCGGGCCATGCCGCCGGAGCGGCCGGGCTTGGCGACGCCGGTGGGCACCCAGGCGGCGCTGCGGCCGCGGGCGGTGTGCCAGTAGGCGGTGGCGGCGGCGAAGCTCATCAGCACGTTGGCGCGCAGCACTTCGGAGCGCCAGCGGGTGCGGCTGACCCGGGGCAGCAGCACGTGCCACAGCCACAGCAGGGAGAGCATCGGCAGCACGTACCAGGCGCGGACCTCGCCGGGGAAGGCGAACAGCATGACCAGCGGCGGCAGCGGGGCGGTGAGCACGTTCACGGCGGCGGCCAGGTAGCCGACGATGCCCTCGTCGAAGCAGCGGCGCATCCGCCAGGTCATCGCCTTGCGGGTGGCCCGGTCGCCGATCAGGTGCAGGTTGCCCATTGTCCAGCGGTACTGCTGGTTGACGAAGCTGGTGGTGGAGTCCGGCGAGGTGCCCTTGGCGACCAGCACCGGCACGTACCGGGTGGTGTAGCCCTTCTGGTGCAGGGCGAGGCCGGTGTACATGTCCTCGCTGTGGTCGAGCCGGGCGAAGCCGCCCGCGGCGTCGATCGCGGCGCGCCGGTAGACGGCGTTGGAGCCGCAGCAGATGGCGGCGTCGGAAGCGTCCCGGCTGGGCTGCACCCAGCGGAAGAACCACTCCTGGGCGGAGCCGGCGGCGCGCTGCACCCAGCCCATCGAGGCGTCGGTGTCGAAGCACTGCGGGCTCTGCACGATGCCGACCTTCGGGTCGCCGAAGTACGGCAGCAGGTGCTGGAGCAGGTCGGCGCGGGGCGCGAAGTCGGCGTCCAGGATGGCCACGTACTCGCCGCGGCTGAGCGTCAGCGCGTGGTTGAGGTTGCCGGCCTTCTTGAACTCGCCGCGGTTCGGGCGGACCACGTAGTGGTAGCCGAACTCCTGGGCCAGCGCGGCGACTTCGGGCCGGTCGGCGTCGTCGAGCACCCACACGTCGAGCTGTCCCGGGTAGGTGGTGCGGGCGACGGCGCGGTAGGCGTTGGCCAGGATGTCGAGCGGTTCGCCGCAGGTCGGCAGGTACAGGTCGACGGACGGCGGTTCGGCGGGCTGCCAGGCGGCGACCAGCAGTTCGTGGCCGCCCCGGGTGAAGCGGCGGCGGCGCAGGCCGTTCAGGCAGGTCAGGGCGAGTGCGACGGCGTTGACGCCGAGGACGGCGAGGAACGGCCACAGGGCCGGGGTGCGCAGCGAGAAGCTGAGCATGGTGCCCGCGCTGAGCGTGAAGGCGAGCGCGGAGAGCAGCGGGACCCAGCGGCGCTGAGGCCCGAAATACCAATAGAGCTCCTGATCGGAAGGTGGTGACGGAAGGTGATTGGCAGTCATTGGGCCCCCCACGGCCAGACATTGACACCTGTCGCCGGTCAGATTACCCGATTGGTATAGACCAAATGACCACGGGGGATGAACAGTGGCTCAACTCCGGTGAAGGGTGCGTGACCAGGCATGACCGTGTCACGAACGGGCGTCGCGCCGGTGCGCGCGGGGCCTCCGGGGCGGGTGACGTGCAGAGTGGCGCCCCGGTTCCGATCATGGAGTGGCGGGCGTTCGCCGAACGGGGTGGCGTGATTCCGCCGGGAGTTGACGGCCCGTCAGATGGCGCTCGGTAGTCGCCGCGGCCGGGTCAGCGCGCGGCGGGCGCGGCGCTCTCGGCGCTCTCGGCGCTCGCGGCAGGCGCCGCGGCGTTCGCCGGGGCGGCGTTCGGGCAGGCGCGCGCGGCGGCCAGCACCGCGTCCAGCAGGCCCGGGAAGCGGGCGGCCAGGTCGTCCTCGCGCAGGGTGTTCATCTTCGAGGTGCCGCGCCGGTGCTGCCGGATCACTCCGGCCTCCCGCAGTACCCGGAAGTGGTGCGTCATCGTCGACTTGGTGACCGGCAGCTCGAACGCCAGGCAGTTCAGCTCGCTGCCCCCCGCGCACGCCAGCTCGGCGACGATCCGCAGCCGGATCGGGTCCGCCAGTGCGTGCAGCACGCAGACCAGCCGGAGCTCCGCGGTGGCGGGCTCGGGCAGCAGGCCGGGGCAGTCCCGGTCGTGGTCGATGGTCACGCCGCCATAGTACGACACCTCTCGTAGTTTGACAGATGTCGTAGTACGGTGAGTATCGTACGAAGCGAAGCACGCGAAAGCACCCCGATCCCGGACCACAGGAAGGACAGGCAGCCGTGAGCGCCCTGTTCGAGCCCCTCACCCTCCGCTCGCTGACCATCCCCAACCGGATCTGGCTCAGCCCGATGTGCATGTACTCGGCCGCTCCCGAGGGGCCCGACACCGGCGCCGCCACCGACTTCCACCTCGCCCACCTCGGCTCCCGCGCCGCCGGCGGCGCCGGACTGGTGATGGTCGAGGCCACCGGCGTCCGCCCCGACGGCCGGATCTCCCCGTGGGACCTCGGCCTGTGGAACGACCGCCAGCAGGAGCAGCTCGCCCGCGTCACCGCGCTGATCACCCAGCACGGCTCCGTCCCGGCGATCCAGCTCGCCCACGCCGGGCGCAAGGCGTCCAGCAACCACCCGAGCAAGCGCGGCGGCCCGCTCCCGGTCGAGGAGGGCGGCTGGCAGGTGGTCGCCCCGTCCCCGATCCCGTTCGACGAGGGCCACCCCGTCCCGGCCGAGCTGACGGAGGCCCAGATCGCCGAGCTGGTCGAGGACTTCGCCGCCTCCGCCCGCCGCGCCCTGGCGGCCGGGTTCCAGGTCGTCGAGGTGCACGGCGCCCACGGCTACCTCACCCACCAGTTCCTCTCCCCGGTCTCCAACCACCGCACCGACGGCTACGGCGGCGACTTCGCCGGGCGCAGCCGCTTCGCCCGCGAGGTCGCGGCCGCGGTCCGGGCCGTCTGGCCCGCCGAACTCCCGGTGTTCTTCCGGATCTCGGCCACCGACTGGCTCCCCGAGGAGCCCAGCTGGACGGTCGAGGAGTCCGTGCTGCTGGCCAAGGAGCTGCAGGCCATCGGCGTCGACCTGGTCGACGTCTCCACCGGCGGCAACGTCCCGCACGCGAAGATCGCCGTCGAGCCCGGCTACCAGGTCCCGTTCGCCGAGACCGTCCGCCGCGAGTCCGGCCTGCCGGTCAACGCGGTCGGCCTGATCACCGACGCCGCCCAGGCCGAGCAGATCGTCGCCGAGGGCCGCGCCGACGCCGTCATGCTCGGCCGCGAGCTGCTCCGCGACCCCTACTGGCCGCTGCACGCCGCCCGCGAACTCGACGTCCCGCGCAACTGGCCCGCCCAGTACGGCTACGCGGTCGGCCCGCGCGGCTGACCCCGTCGCGGCCGACCCCCGCCACGGCGGGAAGGCCGGCGGGGGACGGCCGGCGGCGGAACGGGCGGCGGGGTGCACCTCGGGGGTGTGCACCCCGCCGCCCGGCCGTTCCGCCCGGGTTCCGAACACCCCGCTCAGGCGACCAGTTCGGCCTCCGGAGCCGGGTCGTCGTCGTCCGCCGCGTCCGTCCAGCGGCCCGGCTCGACCATGAACGCGCCGAGCGCCACGCCCAGCAGCGGGATCGCGGGCAGCACGGTCAACACGCCCTGCGGGCCGTGCTGCTGGGCGATCAGCCCGAACAGCGGCGCGATCAGGCCGCCGATGCTGACGGCCAGGCCCAGGGTGACGCCGGCCGCGGTGCCGGGGCGGTTGGGCAGGTAGTCCTGGCCCAGCTTGACCAGGACGGCGAACGGCAGGTTCAGCGCCGCGCCCGCCAGCACCGCGAACAGCAGCGGCGCCCACGCACCGGGCGTCACCCGCAGCAGGACCAGCATCGGGACGGTCAGCGCGGTGCCCCACTGCGCGGTGCGGACCATGCCGATCCGGTCCGCGAGCCGCCCGCCGCCCAGGGTGCCCGCGACGCCGCCGAGCAGGAAGCAGGTCAGCGCGGCCCCGGCCAGCAGGTGCGAGGCGCCCAACTGCCGCAGCCAGTACAGCTCGATGAAGGTGCTGACGCCGAAGAACACCACCGAGCGGACCACCTCCACCCCGGTCAGCACCAGGAACGGCCGCCAGCGGTCCTTCCCGGCCCGCTTCGCCCCGCCCCCGGCGTGCGGGTACGTCCGGTGCCGGGCCCGGAACAGCACCGCCGCCATCACCAGCGCCGGCAGCACGAACACCGCCGTCGCCCGCACGCCCCACGCTGCCAGCAGCGGCGTGGCCAGCACCGGCGCCAGGAAGAACCCGACGCTGCCGCCCGCCGCGAAGACGCTCATCGCGCTGGTGGAGTCGCCCGCCGCCTCCCGGGCCGCCCGCCCCGCCGCCGGGTGGAACGCCGCCACCCCGAGGCCGGAGAGCAGCACCAGCAGCCACACCAGCGCGTACCCGTCGGCCAGCCCGCTCAGCCCCACGCCCAGCCCGGCCAGCGCCAGCCCCGCCGCCGACAGCCAGGGCAGCGGACGCCGGTCCACCAGCAGGCCGACCAGCGGCTGCGGGACGGCGCTGCCCAGCGTCGCCGCCAGCGTCAGCCCGCCCGCCGCCACGTACCCGTAGCCGCGCTCCAGCACGAAGTACGGCACCACCGCGGGCACCAGCCCCTGGTACAGGTCGTCCACGGCGTGCGCCGCGCCCCACATCCGCATCCGGCGCCACACACCGGCCAGTTCGCTCGTCATGCGCACCAGCCTGGCGGCCGGGGCGCCGTGCGGGCTTCCGGTACTCTGCCAATCCATGTCGCCAACCCGCCAACCTGCCCCGGACGGCCCGGACGGCCCGGACGGCCCGGACGCCGCAGCAGCGCGGGCCGCCGCAGCAGTACGAGCCGCGCCCGCCGCCGCCCACGCGTCCGCCGCGCACCAGAAGGAGACCGGCCCCAGCCGCCACCCGCTGGCCCACCGGGAGCGGATCGACTGGCACTGGCACGACGTCAACCAGCTGATCACCCCCGGCCGCGGCGCCCTGGAGGTGCGCACCCCGTACGGGCAGTGGGTCGTCCCGCCGCACCGCGCGGTGTGGCTGCCCGCCGGGGTGCCGCACACCCACCGGGCGCACGGGCCGAGCGAGTTGCGCTGCCTGGTCTACCCGGCCGGCACGAACCCGCTGCGGCTCGCCGCGCCCGCCGTGCTCGCCGCCACCCCGCTGCTGCGCGAGATCATCGCCCACCTGACCGGCCCCGACGCCCCCACCGGACGCCCCGCCCGGACGCTCGAACAGGCCGCGCTGGACCAGCTCGCGCACGCCCCCGAACTCCCGCTCGGCCTGCCCAGCCCCACCGACCCCCGGCTGCGCGACCTGGCCGACCTGCTCGCCGCCGACCCCGCCGACGACCGCTCGCTGGCCGAACTCGGCCGCGCCGTCGGCGCCGCCGAACGCACCCTCAGCCGCCTGTTCCGCCGCGAACTCGGCCTCGGCTTTCCGCAGTGGCGCACCCAACTGCGCCTCCAGCACGCCCTGGTGCTGCTCGCCGAGGGCCGCTCGGTCACCGCGACCGCCGCCGCCTGCGGCTTCCGCTCGCCCAGCGCGTTCATCGAGGCGTTCCGGCACGCCTTCGGCACCACCCCCGGTCGCCACCGGCAGAGCTGACGGCCCGTCAGTACCCCCGGGCCCGCTCGCCGTTCCGGTGCTCGCGCGAACCGTCCAGCGGGGCCGCCGAGTTGGGGGCCCGGCGGCGGGAGGCGGCGACCTGGCGGGAGACCACCACGTCGATCAGGCACCAGGCGGTGAGGAAGACGCCCAGCGCCATCAGCGCCAACGCCGGTGTCAGCAGGCCGGTGTGGGCCCAGGAGGCGAGCAGCGCTACCACGAACGCCACCACCGTGAACGCGAACGACATCCCGGCCCGGACCGCGGCCGCCCGCACCTCGTCCGGCAGCCGGCCGCGCCGACGAACGGCCATCGCCCACCCCCTGTCGGTCGCGCACCCGCCCGGGCGCGCCAGGACCAGCCCTGCCCCCACCCGGACAAGGCTATTCCGCCGACCGGGCCGATCCAGCCGACAGTGGGCGTGTCGCGCCGACACCGCCCCGACTCCCCGTCAGGATCGTATTCCGCCCCGCAAGAGCGCCGTTCCGGCCGTTCGGCCACTCCGGGCCGGTCACGCCGGTCGGGGCCGGCCAGGCCGGTCGGGCCGGTCGGGGGCGGTCAGTCCGGCAGGGTGGCGTCCAACTCCTCCAGCGCGCCGACCACGATGGTCCGCATCGCCCGTTCCGCCAGCTCCGGGTCGCCCGCGCAGATCGCCTGCGCGACGTCCCGGTGCAGCTGCACCGCGTACTCGCGCGGCCGGTGCGGCATCAGCCGGTGCTCGGTGCGGCCGGTGAGGACCGCGCCCACGGTGTCCTTCAGGTGCGCGAACATCTCGTTCCCGGAGGCCCGCAGCACCGCCGCGTGGAAGGCGATGTCGTGCGCGAGGAAGGCGTCCAGGTCGGCCGCCCGGGCGGTGACGGTCAGCTCGACGGCCAGCGCGCTCAGCTCGCGGCGGTCGTCGTCCCCCGCGCACCGGGCCGCCAGCGCCGCCGCGGCCGGCTCCACCGCGACCCGCAGCGAGCCCAGCGAGCGCAGCTGCGCGGAGCGGTCCGCGCCGGCCAGCCGCCAGCGGATCACCAGCGGGTCGAACACGTCCCAGTCGGCCTTCGGCCGCACGGTGGTCCCGACCCGCCGCCGCGGCTCGACCAGCCGCATCGACTCCAGGATCCGCACCGCCTCCCGGACCACCGTCCGGGACACCCCGTGCTGCTGCTCCAGCTCCTCCGCCCGCAGCACCGTCCCCTCCGGCAGCTCGCCGGAGGCGATGGCGGGGCCGAGGACGGCGAGCAGGCGGCCGGGCAGACCCTGGATCTCCATCCGGCCAGCTTATCGGCGCCCTCCCGGGGAAGGCGGCCCCCGTCCCACCGCCCTTCACCAGCGCGAACGCCAAAAAGTATGACGATTGGGTTTCGGGCGCTTGAATAAGTCATACCTTTGCGTCAAGGTTGCCCACGCAAGCAGGCAAGGACAGGAGCACCACCCATGGCTCTCAGCGCCGAGAACCAGCAGCCGCCCGTCGTCGTGGTGATGGGCGTCTCCGGAGTCGGGAAGACCACCGTCGCCCGACTGCTCGCCGACCGCCTCGACCTCCCGTACGCGGAGGCCGACGACTTCCACCCCGCCGCCAACATCGCCAAGATGAGCGCCGGGATCCCGCTCGACGACCGCGACCGCCTGCCCTGGCTGCAGGCCCTCGGCGGCTGGCTGGGCGAACGGGCCGCGGCGGGCAGCGGGGGAGTGGTCACCTGCTCCGCGCTCAAACGCCGCTACCGCGACGTGCTGCGCGCCGCCTGCCCGGACGCGTTCTTCCTGCACCTGTCCGGCAGCCACGACCTGGTCGGTGACCGGATGGCGCACCGCACCGGCCACTTCATGCCGACCTCGCTGCTGGACTCCCAGTACGCCGCCCTCGAACCGCTGCAGGCGGACGAGAACGGCACCGTGCTGGACGTCGGCGCCGACCCCGACACGCTCGTCGGCCGCGCCGTCGCCGCCCTGGCGCAGCGGAACGGCTGACCCCCACCCCCCACGTCACACCCCCGCCACCGGCCGCCCGACAGCCGGACGGTGACGGCCCGTCAATGGAGACCCCCGTGACCCCCACCCTGCTGGCGGCCGGCGCACCGGCGCTGCCGCACACGGCGAGCAACGGACAACTGCTGCTCGCGGTGCTGCTCAGCATCGGTGCGATCGTGCTGCTGATCACCCGGTTCAAGCTGCACCCGTTCCTGGCCCTCACCCTCGGCTCCGGGCTGCTCGCCGCCGTCGCGGGCGCGCCCTTCGACAAGCTGCTGGCCAGCTTCTCCACCGGCTTCGGCTCCACCGTCGCCTCGGTCGGCCTGCTGATCGGCCTGGGCGCGATGCTCGGCAAGCTGCTCGCCGACTCCGGCGGCGCCAACACCATCGCGGACACCGTGCTGGCCCGCACCGGCCCCAAGCTGCTGCCCTGGGCGATGGCGCTGATCGCCGCCGTGCTCGGCCTGCCGCTGTTCTTCGAGGTCGGCGTGGTGCTGCTGGTGCCGATCGTGCTGCTGGTGGCCCGCCGCGGCAACGCCCCGCTGATCGGCATCGGCATCCCCGCCCTGGCCGGCCTCTCGGTGCTGCACGGCCTCGTCCCGCCGCACCCCGGCCCGCTGGTCGCCGTCGACGCCCTGCACGCCGACCTCGGCGTCACCCTGGCGCTCGGCCTGCTGATCGCCGTCCCCACCCTGATCGTGGCCGGCCCGCTGTTCGGCCGCCTCGCCCAGCGCTGGGTCGGCCCGCTGGCCCTGCCCACCGAGACCGGGCCCGCCGACACCGCCCCGGTCGACACCGTCAAGCGCGAGCGCACCCCCAGGTTCGGCGCCGTGCTGGCCACCATCCTGCTGCCGGTCGTGCTGATGCTCGGCAAGGCGCTGGCCGACGTGGTGATCGACGACCCGAAGGCCACCGGCCAGCGGATCTTCGACTTCATCGGCTCCCCGCTGATCGCCCTGCTCGCCGCGACCCTGCTGGCCATGCTCACCCTCGGCCGCGCGGCCGGCTTCGACAAGGGCAAGATCTCCGACACGGTCGGCTCGGCGCTCGGCCCGATCGCCGGGATCGTGTTCATCGTCGGCGCGGGCGGCGGCTTCAAGCAGACCCTGATCGACGTCGGCGTCGGCCAGGCCGTCAGCGAGTGGTCCGGCAAGTGGCACATCTCCGCGCTGCTGCTCGGCTGGCTGATCGCGGTGCTGATCCGCCTCGCCACCGGCTCCGCGACGGTCGCCACCATCACCGCCGCCGGCATCGTCGGCCCGCTGGCCGCCGGCATGTCCACCAGCCACGCCGCCCTGCTGGTGCTGGCCATCGGCGCCGGTTCGCTGTTCCTGTCGCACGTCAACGACGCCGGGTTCTGGCTGGTGAAGGAGTACTTCGGGATGAGCGTCGGCCAGACGCTGAAGTCCTGGTCGGTGATGGAGACGATCATCTCGGTGGTCGCCATCGCGCTGATCCTGCCGCTCAGCCTGATCATCTGACCGACCCGAACCGCTGCGCCGTACCCACCCGGCCCCCAAGACCGCGACGCCCTCCGGATTTCCCGCTTCTCCCGGAGGGCGTCGCCTCTTTCCGTCCCGCCGCTACCCCTGGAGCAGCTCCGCGGTGCGCTTGCGCACCTCCGCACTGTCCAGCCCGCGCACCGTCAGCGTGGTGCGCCGCCGCAGCACGTCGTCCACCGTGTACGCCCACTCCTGCCCGGCCGCGTACACCACCTGCGCCCACACGTCCGGCCCGTCCGGGTGCACCCGCTCGCCCAGCTCCGGGCGCTCCGCGATCAGGCGGGCGATCTCGAACGAGAGCGTCCCGTAGTGGGTGGCCAGGTGGCGGGCCACCAGCGGATCCATCCGGGAGCCCGGCTCGCGGTCGACCAGCAGGCGGCGGGCGACGGCGCCCGGGGCGCCGATGCCGGGGAGCGGGACGGTGGCCGGGATCGGCGAGACGTCCTCGGCCAGGCCCACGCCCGGAGCGTGCTTGAGCCTCTCCAGGATCACCCGGCCGATGTGCCGGTAGGTCGTCCACTTGCCGCCCGCCACCGACAGCATCCCGGCCCGGCCCGCGGTCACCACCGTCTCCCGCTTCGCCGCCGCCGTCGTCCCCGGCCCGCCCGGCAACACCCGCAGGCCCGCGAACGAGTACGTGATGTCCTCGCGCCGCAGGTGCTCGCCCCGCACCGCGTGCCCCGCCTCGAACAGGATCTGGTCGACGTCCGCGTCGGTGGCCCGGACGTCCAGCGGGTCGCCGGTGTACTCCTCGTCGGTGGTGCCGAGCAGGACGTGGTCCTCCCACGGAATGGCGAACGACACCCGGTAGTGGTCGATCGGGATGGTCAGCGCGGCCCGCCACGGCGCCTGCCGTCGCAGCACCACGTGCGCCCCCTTGGACAGCCGGATCGACGGCGCTGCGCCCGCGTGCTCCATCCGCCGCAGGTGGTCCACCCACGGGCCGGTGGCGTTCAGCACCAGCCGGGCGTCCACCCCGAACTCGCTGCCGTCCAGGCGGTCGAGCACCTCCGCGCCGGTGACCCGGCCGCGGGTGAAGCGCAGGCCGGTGACCTCGGCGTGGTTGAGCACCACGGCGCCGGCCTCGACGGCGGCGCGCACCGTCATGACGGAGACCACCCGGCCCAGGCCGTCGCGGAACGCGGACAGCGCGGAGTAGAGGAAGACGCCCGCGCCGAGTTTGGGGGCGGAGTGCGGGCCGCCCTTGTAGACGGGGACGAAGAAGGTCAGCGGGTTGACCAGGTGCGGGGCCACGTCGCGGGAGGCGACGCGGCCGGCGGCGCGCTCGGCGCCCAGGGTCGGGATGGTTGCCATGGTGTGTGGTGGGCGGCCCGGCGCACGGCCGGTCCGCGTCTCCTTCCGATCGGTGCGGTCCTGACGGGCCCGGGTCACAGTTCCGGCCGCTCGTCCTGGTCGATCCAGCCCATGGTGCGCTCCACGGCCTTCAACCAGTTGCGCCGCTCGCGCTCGCGCGTGTCGGCCGTCATCTTGGGCGTCCACTCGGCGGCGCGGTGCCAGTTGGCGCGCAGCGTGTCCAGGTCGTCCCAGAACCCGACCGCCAGACCGGCGGCGTAGGCGGCGCCAAGCGCGGTGGTCTCGGCCACGTACGGCCGCTCCACGGGGGCGTCGAGGACGTCCGCGATGTTCTGCATCAGCAGGTTGTTGGACGTCATGCCGCCGTCGACCTTCAGGGCGGTCAACGTCACCCCGGAGTCCTTC
>NZ_JOGH01000029.1:0-67793 GCF_000721345.1 Kitasatospora sp. NRRL B-11411
GCTTGTGGGCGGGCTTGCTTGTGCCGCTGGTCGGGGCGTGTCTATGTTGGGCGGGAGTTCGACGTTCGGCAGGATGCAAGAAGAGGTGCAGCGGCGCGATGTGTGGCCCCCGCCCGGCAGTGCGGTACGGGAGCGGAGTCGGTTCGACCGGCGCTCCGCGGGCGAAGGAGGCGTGAGGTGACCGGCACTCCGGACGCCATCGGCGCCCTGCTCGGATCCGGCCCCCGGCGGGTCGTCCCGCTGCCCGAACCGGCCGAACGCGAACGCCTGCGGGTGGCGTACGGGCTGGGGAAGGCCGAGACCGCGCAGGCCCTCGGCATCAGCGCGAGCACGCTCACCGCCTGGGAGCAGGGCCGCCGCGACCCGCAGGGCGAGGGCCGGGCCGCCTACGCGCGCCTGCTGGAGGGGATCGCCGCGCAGTTGGTGGCGGAGGAAGAAGAGTCGGAGGAAGAGGGAGAGCGGGCGGGAGAGGCGGAGGAGCCGGGGGGCGGTGCGGTTGCCGAGGGGGGCGTGCCGCAGGCGGTGATGCTGGATCAGCATCCGGACGGTTCGCTGGTGATGGCCGCGGCCGCGCCGTGCGTGCAGTGCGGCCAGCCGTCGGTGTACCGGGCGCAGGGACGGCCCATGCACCTCGGTGGTTTCTGCCGTCCGCCGGCGCCGGCGCCGGGGGCCCTGCCCGAGCCGCTAGCTGTGCCCCGCACGGCCGTAGCCGCGCCCGTGGCGGCTCCGGAGCCGGAGCCCGAGCCCGAGCCGGAGCCGAAGTCGGTGCCCGTGCGGGCGAGGGCGCGGGGTGCCGAGGTGCGGGGCGGGAAGGGGCGGCGGGCCGTGGAGGCGGAGGACTGGGAGCAGGCGGCCGCCGCGCGGTTCCCGGCCGGGCCGCTGGCCGTGGTCGACGTGGCGGTGGACGGGCGCGGGCTGGTCGCGTACGGGGCGGACGGTGCAGAGGCGCCCGGGGAGCGGCCGGCCGGGCGCGGGGTGGCCGAGCTGCTGGAGTGGGCGCTGCGGGCCCGGCTCGGCTCGGCCCGGTTGCACCGGTACGGCAAGGACGGCGACCCGCTGCTGGTGCTGACCGACGCCGCGGCCACCGAGCTCGGCCTGCCGCCCGCCGGACGCGACGAGAAGACCCAGTACGTCGCCCGGATCGGCCGCCTGCCCGACACCCACAAGCAGGTCAAGGCGCTGGCCAAGGACGGCTGGCAGCTCACCCGGCGCGGGCTCGGCCCCTGGGCCCGGATCTACCGCGAACCCGAGGCCGGCCGCCGGCAGTGCGTGCAGCTGTGCGTGCTGCCGTGGGGCGCGCTGGACGGCGCCGGCTGGAAGCTCCCGGACGGCCTCGCCGCGCCCGAACTCGCCCGCCTGCTCGGCACGTACGCCCGCCGGGTGCACACCCCGCGCGGCTCCACCGCCGTCTCCGGGCTGGAACTCGTCACCGCGCTGCGCCCGCCGACCCGCCCGGTGCGCACCGGCAGCGGCTGGACGTCCGGGCCGGTGGAGGGCTCCCGGCACCGGGTGTTCGACGCCGCGCCGCCCGAGGTCCCCGACGAGCACCCGCTGGCCGCCGAGCGCGAGGACGACGCCGTCCTGGTCACCGAGGCCTGGGACTGGCACCGCCCGCTCACCGACCGGGAGGCCGCCGCGCCGTTCGCCGTCGGACTCGACGTCAACATGGCCTTCCTCGCGGCCGCCGGGCGGCTCAACGTCCCGCTCTCCGAACCCGTGCACGAGCTGAACCCGGCCTTCGACAAGAAGACGCCCGGCAGTTGGCGCGCCGACCTCAGCGGACTCGCCCTCGACCCGCTGCTGCCCAACCCGTTCACCGCCGACGGCAGCGCGCCCACCGGCCCCGCCTGGTACAGCACCGCCAAACTCGCCTACGCCGTCGAACTCGGCGCGGACGTCCGCCCCAGCGAGGGCTGGCTGCGCCACGAGTCCGGCCCGTACCTCGACCCGTGGCACAAGCGGCTGCGGCAGGCCTACCTGGACACCATGGCCGCGCTCGGCGTCCCGGCCGACCTCGCCGACCGCGACCCGGCGGCGTTCCTGGACGCGATGGCCGCGCTCGGCGACGGCGACCCGGCCGAACTGGCCGTGCTCGGCGCGATCAAGCAGACCGCCAAGGGCACCATCGGCAAGTTCCGCGAGCGCCCCCGCGGCCTCGGCTACCGCCCCGGCCAGCGCTGGTCCGCCCTCGACCGCCCCACCTGGGACCCGCTGGTGCGCGCCCTGGTGATCGACACCGCCACCGTCAACCTGCACCGCAAACTCGCCCGGCTGCACGCCGAGCTCGGCACCCCGCCGCTCGCCGTGCTCTCCGACTGCGCGGTCTTCGCCGCCCCCGGCCCCTCGGCGCTGGACGTGCTGCGCCGCCCCGACGGCGGTGTCAGCACCGCGCTGCGGCTCGGCGTCTCGCCCGGGCACGTCAAGTTCGAGGGCAGCCGACCGATCGCCGAGATCCGCGAACTGCTCGCCGACGGCGCCAACCCGGCCCGCCACATCAAGACCGGCGGACTGGTCTCCGCCGACGAGTGACCCGTCCGGCAGCGGGACGGTTCCAGTACCCACCAGCAGCAGCGAGGAGAAGTGACGCCCCGTGGGGGAGATCGACGAAGGACTCGAACGGGCCGAGCGGACCCGGCCGATCCCGCACACGGTGCCCGCCCGGGTCCGGTACCTGGTCAAGCGGGCCAAGGGTTCCACCCGGGCGGTCGCCGACGAGCTCGGCGTCTCCCAGCGCACCGTGCAGCGCTGGCTCAAGGGCAGCATCAGCCCCAAGCCGGACGCCGCCCGGCGGATCGAGGAGCGGGTCCGGGCCAGCTGGCAGCCGGGGGTGCGCCGCCGGGTCCGCCGCCGGGCCGAGGAGCAGGGCTTCATGCTGCACATCCAGGCCCGCTTCGGCTACACCGCGGCCGGCGGCTCCACCGACGACCCGCGCGAGCGCCTGATCACCCAGCACCTGCCCGGCGACGTCGCCCGCGAGCTGTACGCCGCCCGCGACGCCGGGGCCGGTGAGAGCGAGCAGGAACGGATCCTGGCCGGGGCGCTCCAGGAGCACTACTTCAAGGACCGCGGCCGCCGCGCCGAGGGCCTCACCGCCGAGATCAACGACCTCGGCTGGCTGGAACTGGAGATCTGACGCCGTCGGGCCCGGAACGGCCGGGGACACCTCCTGGGACTGGGCGTTCCGGTCGGCGGGTGGGCGTCGTGCTCGGCGGGTGGGCGTCGTGCTCGGCGGGTCGGGCGTCGGCAGTCGGGCGTTCGGTGCCGGCGCCTGCGGCGAGTTGCCCGATGCGGCTGAAGCACCGCAGGCAGGCGCTCAACCCTGCGGTGAGCGCGTGGTCGTGCCGGCGGTCAGCCGCCAGAGGCCGGCCACCTCGTAGTAGACGCCGTTGACCAGTTGCAGCAGCACCAGCGTGACCGGCCAGAGCAGCGCGCCGAGACCGGGGACCGCGTCCACCGGCAGGGTGTAGGCCATCACGACCCGCACGACGGCGTCGAGCAGCATCGCCACGCCCCAGATCGCAGTCGAGACCCGCCAGATCCGCCGGAAGGCCGGCTCGCGTTCCCACAGCACGTCCCAGGACGTGCCGTCGGATCGGAACCGTCCCTCCAGCAGGGGGCGGCCGCCGTGGAAGAGCAGCGGGCGTTCGGCCCTGATCGAGATCAGGAACCAGAGCCCGGCCACGCCGGTCAGCCAACCGTCCTTGGCCAGCAGAAACCGGGGGCTGCCGCCGACCAGCGCGGCTGCGACGCCGAGCAGCATGGTCCCGGCGACGAATCCCGCCATGCCCTCCAGGCTGCGGGTGCGCAGCCACTGCACCGCTGTGGTGAGCGCCGGGAGGAAGGCACCGGCCAGCAGCGCGACGAAGACGCTGACGCCGGCGGCGCGCAGACCGTAGTACAACGCGATCGGTACCGCGATGTCCCGGACGACACCGAGCAGCAGACCTCGCCCGCTCGGCCGCGGCGGCGTCTCGGAGGTCGTCACCGCCGGCACGTCGTGCCTGGTCATGGCGTTCTCCCGTGGTGAGGGGGGCCGGGCCGGTGAGCTCCCGGACACGGCCGCCCGCGCCCGGGGCGAGGCGGCCGCGCCATCCGTGCGACTGCGGCGTCGGTCGCCGGCTCCAGGGTGATTCCGCGCTGGACGGCAGCTGAACCGGCGACCGCACCCTTGCCGTTCGAGGATGCGCGGGCGGTGCGGCCGGGTGACCGAGCCGACCGCAGCAGGACCTTGTCCCGCCAACGCTCAACCCGCCGACCGAAGTGCTCCGTCGCACCGGCACGCGCTCCCGGCCCGGTGGCCGGCCGGAGTACCGGTTCGGGGTCGCGGGCCGAGGCGGGGGCGTGCGGCGCGGGCGTGCGGCGCCGGCCGTGGCCGGGGTGGCGGGCGGTCCGGCGGGCTACGGGGTCGGGAGGTAATCGAACCAGTCGAAGGCGACGGTGCCCTCGGTGGCGTACATGCCGATGACGCGTCCGGTGAAGCCGGCGGCGACCTCGGTGGAGAGGTAGCGGCCGTCCAGTTCGGCGAGCGGCCGGGCGCCGGGGGCGTCGGGGTCGCCGAGCCAGCAGGCGACGGTGTCGGGGCCGAAGGGCTCGGTGCCGGCGAGTTCGGGGGACGGGGGCACCAGGTCGGTGGTGCGGACGGTCACGGTCAGGGTGAGCGGGCCGGGCGGTACCGGGCGGCGGGCCAGGGTCTGCCGCAGCGGGCCGATCCGGGCGACGACGCGGACCTCGCCCGCGCCGGCCTCCAGGTCGTAGTGGTGGGCCTCGTCCAGGCGCACGCTCAGGCCGCCCCGGCCGGTGCCGGGGTCGATCCGGGCGGAGGCGCGGCAGTCGTGGTGCTGCTGGCGGCGGCCGACGAAGGTGTGGCCGGGGCGGTCGAGGGTGGGGCCGGTGGCGGTGAGGGAGAGCCGGCCGGGGGGATCGGTCAGCGACCAGGAGCCGTCGGGGCGGGCGTGCGGGGAGATCCAGTGCGGGGCGAGCACGGGGGAGTCGAAGTCGTCGCGGACGGGCGGGTCGGGGAAGGGGTGCCAGGCGCCGGGGGCGGGGTGCCGCTCGGCCAGCGGCGCGACGACGGGCCAGCCGTCCTCGTCCCAGGTCACGGGGGTGAGGAAGGTCTCCCGGCCGAGCACGTGGTAGTTGGGGGAGAAGCCGCGCGGGCGGGTGCCGAGCAGGACCATCCACCAGCTGCCGTCGGGCGCGGTGACCAGGTCGCCGTGGCCGGTGCTCTGGACCGGCCGGTCGGTGCCGCTCGCGGAGAGCACGGGGTTGGCGGGGGCGCCCTCCCAGGGGCCGCGCGGGGAGCGGGCGCGGGCGATCGAGACGGCGTGGCCGCGTTCGGTGCCGCCCTCGGCGATCAGCAGGTACCACCAGTCGCCGATCCGGTACAGGTGCGGGGCCTCGGGCCACTTGAGGCCGGTGCCCGACCAGGTGGGGAAGGGCCCCTCCAGCACCTCGCCGGTGTCCGGGTCGATCCGGGAGAGGTGGATGCCGGGGGCGGTGGAGGCGGCCCAGCAGGTGCCGTCCTCCTCCCAGGCCAGGTCCGGGTCGATGCCGGGGAGGTCGATCCAGACCGGGTCCGACCAGGGGCCCTCGGGGCGCTCGGCGGTCACGACGAAGTTGCCGCCGGTGGTGACGTTGGTGCAGATCACCCGGAACCGGCCGTCGTGGTGACGGATCGTCGGCGCGTACAGGCCGCGCGAGGCGGTGCTGCCGGGCAGCGGCAGCGGCAGCTGCCCGGGGCGGTCGAGCACGTTGCCGAGCTGGCGCCAGTGCACCAGGTCCCGGCTGTGGAAGAGCGGCAGCCCGGGGACGTACTCGAAGCTGGAGCACACCAGGTAGTAGTCGTCGCCGACCCGGCAGACGCTCGGGTCGGGGTGGAACCCGGGGATCACGGGGTTGTCGTACGTCCGCACGGGGCGGGTCCTTTCGGTGGGCTGCCGGTCGTCGCTCAGTGGAGGGCGATCGCCGTCCACGACACCGGGGGCAGCTCGACGGTGAGCACACCGTCGGCGAGGGTGGCGCTGGTGTTCGCGGCCGGGACGACCCGGAGCGGGTCGGCGAGGGTGTTCTTGGCGTACGGGTCGGCGTCGGCGAGGGTGAGCGCCTCGGCCACCCGCGACACGGGGAGGTCGCGGACGTCGACGGTGATCCGGGCCGGCTCGGACAGGTCGCGGTTGACCAGGAAGACCGCGGCCCGGCCGTCGTCGACGGTGGCGACGGCGTCGACCAGGGACGCCTCGCCGTGCCGGGCCGTCAGGTAGGTCGGCGCGTCGATCACCGGGCGGAGCACCTCGCCGGAGGCGAGCCGGCTGGTGATCGAGAACGGGTGGAAGGTGGTCTGCCGCCAGGCGGGGCCGCCGGGTTCGGTCATGATCGGCGCGATCACGTTGACCAGCTGGGCCAGCGAGGCCGAGGTGACCCGGTCGCTGCGCTTGAGCAGCGTCATCAGCAGGTTGCCGACGACCACGGCGTCCGCCACCGTGTAGACGTCCTCCAACTGCCGCGGGGCGTACCGCCACTCGTCGTTGACCTCGTCGGACGCCTTGTGCTCCTCCAGGTACCAGACGTTCCACTCGTCGAAGGAGATGTTCATCCGCTTCTTCGACTGCCGCTTGTGCCCGACGTGGTCGGCGGTGGCGAGCACGGTGTCGATGAAGAACTCCATGTCGACCGAGGAAGCCAGGAAGGAGCCGAGGTCGCCGTCGTGCACCTGGTAGTAGGCGTGGCAGGAGACGTAGTCGACGTAGTCGTAGCTGTGCTCCAGGACGGTGCGCTCCCAGTCGCCGAAGGTCGGCATGCCGGAGCCGGAGGAGCCGCAGACGACGAGTTCGAGGTCCTTGTCGGCGGCCTTCATCGCGGCGGCGGTGCGGGCGGCGATCTTGCCGTAGTCGTCGGCGGTCATGAAGCCGGTCTGCCAGGGGCCGTCCATCTCGTTGCCCAGGCACCACATCCGCACGTCGTGCGGCTCCGGGGTGCCGTTGGCGATGCGCCGGTCGGAGAGCGCGGTGCCGGACGGGTGGTTGGCGTACTCCAGCAGGTCCAGGGCGGGCAGGATGCCGCGGGTGGCGACGTTGACCGCCAGCATCAGTTCGGAGCCGGTGAGCTTGAGCCACTTGGCGAACTCGTCCAGGCCGACCTGGTTCGACTCCAGCGAGTGCCAGGACAGGTCGCGCCGCACCGGGCGCTGCTCGCGCGGACCGACCGAGTCCTCCCAGCGGAAACCCGAGACGAAGTTCCCGCCGGGGTAGCGGACGGTCGTGGACCCGAGCTCCCGCACCAGCTCGACGACGTCCATCCGGAAGCCGTCCTCGTTCGCGGTCGGGTGGTCCGGCTCGTAGATGCCGGTGTACACGCAGCGGCCGAGGTGCTCGACGAACGAGCCGAAGGTGCGGCGCCGGACGGGGCCGACGACGGCCTTCCGGTCGAGTGCGATGTGGGCGCGGGGCACAGCGGGTCCTTTCAGCGGGTCGGTGCGGTGCGGGGCGGGTTCAGCCCTTCACGGCACCGGTGAGGCCGCCGACGATCTTCTTCTCGAAGGCGGCGAAGAAGGCCATCGCGGGCAGCATGGCGAGCGAGGTGAAGGCGAGCACCTTCGCGGTGTCCACGGAGTACTGCGAGGAGAACGCCTGGACGCCCAGCGGCAGGGTGAAGTTCGCCTGCGAGTTGAGCACGTACAGCGGCAGCACGTAGTTGTTCCAGCTGCCGATGAACCCGAGGATGCCGACCGTCACCACGCCGGGGCGCGACAGCGGGACGACCATCCGGAAGAAGAACCCGAGCCGGCCGGTGCCGTCGATCGCGGCGGCCTCCTCGATCTCCTTCGGGATGGCGCGCAGGAACGGCACCAGGATGATCACGGTCGTCGGCAGGCCGAAGGCGATCTGCGGGACGATCACGCCCAGCAGGTTGTCGACCAGGCCGAGGTCCTTGACCACGATGTACAGCGGGGTGATCGCGATGACCATCGGGAACATCAGGCCGGCCGCGAACAGCGAGTACATCGCGCCCTTGAGCTTGAAGTCGTAGCGGGCGAGCACGAAGCTCACCATCAGGCCGAGCACCACCGTGCCGGCGGTGCTGGCGAGCGCCACCACGAGGGAGTTGGCGAACTCGCCCCAGAACGTCACCGACTTCAGGACGTTCAGGTAGTTGCTCACCACCCAGGGCCCGGGCAGGCCGGCCGGGCTCGTGCTGATCTGCGCGTTGGTGCGGAACCCGCCGAGCACGATGTACAGCACGGGGGCGACGCAGACCCCGATGAACAGCAGGGCGACGAAGTAGGTGAAGGGGTTGCCCCACTTCTGCGGCCGGTCGGCCGTCCGCGCGCTCATCAGGAGGCTCCTTCGGTGATGGCGCCCTGCAGGTCGCGGCGGAGCAGGAAGCGCTGGTAGAGCAGGGCGACGACGAGCGAGATCAGGAACATCACGACCGCGATCGCGCTCCCGTAGCCGTAGTTGCCCGCGTTGCGGCCCTGGCCGACCATGTAGATCGCCATGGTCGAGGTGCCCGCGGTGCCCGCCACGTACGGGCCCCAGATGATGTAGACCAGGTCGAACAGCTGCAGCGAGCCGATGATCGACAGGAACGCCCAGATCCGGATGGTCGGCCCCAGCAGCGGCAGCGTGATGCGGCGCTGGATCTGCCAGTACGAGGCGCCGTCGATCTGGGCGGCCTCGGAGAGCTCCTCGGGGATCGACTGCAGGCCGGCGAGCATCAGGATCACCGCGAAGCCGATGTACTTCCACGAGATGATGCCCAGCAGCGTCCAGATGGCCAGCTTCGGGTCGGACAGCCAGTCGGCCTGCAGGAAGCCCAGACCGAGGTGCCGCAGCAGGTCGTTGAGGGCGCCGCTGCTCTGGAGCATCAGGCTCCAGCCGGTGCCGACGATGACCTCGGAGACCACGTACGGCACGAAGATCAGGATCCGGATGGCCGAGCGGCCGCGGATCTTCTGGTTGAGCAGGAGCGCGAGGCCGATCGCCAGCGGGCCCTGGACGGCCAGCGAGAGCACCAGGATCACGCCGGTGTGCCACAGCACCTGCTGGAACGCCGGGTCGGTGAGGATCAGCTTGTAGTTGTTCAGGCCGACCCAGTCGGTGGGCGGACCGTAGCCGTGCCAGCGGTAGAAGCCGTAGAACGCGGCGAGTGCCACCGGGAAGATCACGAACGCCAGGAAGACGAGGATCGCCGGTCCGGACAGGACCGCGATCTCGAACCGCAGCTTGGCACGGCCGCGCCGGCGGCGGGTGGCCGCCGGCGGCGGAGCCGGGCGCGCGGACGTGGCCGCGCTCCCGGCTCCGGGCGTGCCCTGCGACTGGTGGCCGTCGGCCGGCTCAGTGCCCAGGGTGTTGCTCATGGTGTGCGCACTCAGCCCTTCGCGGCGGCGGCGTTGGTGTCCTTGGCGATGTCCGCGCCGCCGCCCTTGCCGGCGAACAGGTTCACCACGGCGGTGTTCATCGCGTTGCCGACGTTCTGGCCGTACTCGGTGTCGAGGAACAGCATCGAGTACGGGGCCTTGTTGAACGCCTGCAGCGCCGAGACGTTGTAGGACTCGGTGATGGCCGCCTGGGCCTCCTGGTTCACCGGGATGGCGACGAACGCCTTGGCGTACTCCTTCTGCTGGTCGGTGGTGACCAGGAAGCGCAGGAAGTCCAGGGCCTCCTTCGGCGCCTTCTTGGACAGCGAGAACCCGTCGAGGCCGCCCATGATGGCGGCCGGGTCGCCCTGGCCGCCCGGCACGGAGGGGAAGGGGAACCAGCCCAGGTCGGGGAGCGGCTTCTGGTCGGGGGTCAGGCTGGCGATCACGCCCGGGTTCCAGTTGCCCATCAGCTCCATGCCCGCCTTGTGATTGGCGATCAGGCCCGCGGACGAGCCGGCGCCCTGCTGCGAGGAGGTGGTCAGGAAGCCCTGCTGGAACGGGTCGGTCTTGAGCAGCGACGCCAGGTCCTCGCCCGCCTTGGTCCAGCACGGGTCGTCGAACTTCAGCGACTGGGCGGCCTTCTTCATGGTGTCCTGGCTGCACTCGCGCAGGGCGAAGTTGTAGTACCAGTGCCCGGCCGGCCAGGCGTCCTTGGCGCCGACCGCGATCGGCGCGACGCCGATCGCCTTCAACTTCGCGACGGCGTCCTGCAGTTCGGGCATCGTGGTGGGCGGCGCGGTGATGCCGGCCTGCTGGAACAGGTCCTTGCTGTAGTAGACGCCCTCGGGCTGGGTGTCGACCGGCATCGCGTAGACCTTGCCGTCGACCGTGTAGCCGGCGATGCCCGTCGCGCCCGCGTTCTTCCGGTCGGTGTCGGTGAGCTCCAGCGGCTGGAGCTGGCCGGCCTGGACCATGGCCTGCATCTTGCCGCCGCCGCGCTGCAGGAAGATGTCCGGCGCGGAGCCGGAGTTGAGCGCGGTCTGCAGCTTCCCGTCCAGGTCCTCGTTCTGGACCGTCTGGATGTTGATCTTGACGTTCGGGTGCAGGGCCTCGTACGCCGCCCCGGCCGCCTTCCAGTACTCGGCGCCCTGGCCGGGCTGGGCGTTCTCCCAGAGGGTCAGCGTCACCTTGCCGTCGGACGAGCCGCCGCTCCCGCCGCCGTCGCTGCCGGCGCAGCCGGTGGCGGCGAGCGTGATGCCCAGGGCGATCGCGGCGGCCGCCGTGCGGCGGGTCTTTCTCGTCATCGTGGGGACTTCCTGTTCTGTCGTCGTCGCCGGGGGAGCCCGGGTGGGAGTACGCGAAGTGAAGGCACGTCAGGTGGGATCACCGCGGCTCCTGCGGCCCGGTCGCGGGTGGGTGGACCGGTGTGACCGGGCGTGAAGCGGTCGGCAGGGGCGGCTCGAATGCTGGAGAGTATGTGCTCGCCACGGAGTGGGCGTCAATAACTTGTTTCCGAAAAGCGTCCGAAACTTGCGGCAGATTACGGGCGGATAACACCGAAACATTTCGAAGTTCGTGGCCCGGAGGGCTCGCGCAGGAGGCTTGACAGGCTTTGTTAGCGCTAACAATATGGTGCGCCAAACCCCTCCACCCAAGGATGCCCATGGACAGACGCTGGTTCGGAGCCACCCGCCGCAGAGCCGCGGCGATCGCCACGGCCGCCGCCCTGCTGGCCCCCGCCCTGGCCGCCGGCCTGCTCGCCGGGGCGGCCCCCGCCGGGGCGGCCGCCCCGGAGCTCGTCGCCAACGGCGGCTTCGAGAACGGCCTCGCCAACTGGTCGGCCAACCACGGCAACCCCACCGACGGTGCGGCGCTGTCGCTCACCTCCGACGCCTACGCCGGATCCGCCGCCGTGCTCGTCACCGGCCGGAAGACCACCGGCTCCGGCCCGATGCAGGACGTCTCGGGCAAGGTGAGGGCCGGTCACAGCTACACCGTCACCGCGCGGGTCAAGTACGACGACCCCGCCGCCCCGGCGACCAAGCAGTTCTTCGCCACCATGCACTACGGCGGCGCCACCTACACCAACCTCGGCACGGTGACGGTGCCCCGCGGCCAGTGGGGGCTGGTCCGGGGCACGTTCACCGTCCCGGCCGGACAGGACGTCAGCACCGCGCAGCTCTTCCTGGAGACCCCCTGGGTCCAGGACCCGGCGAGCGCCCCGGCCGCCAACCTGATGGACTTCGCGGCCGACGACGTCTCGCTGACCGAGGCGGACTCCTCGGCGGCCCACCCGCCCGGCCACGCCGCACCCGCCAAGACCGTCGGCAACGCCAACCCCCTGATGGACTACCAGTACGGCGCCGACCCGTGGGCGATGGTCTACGACGGGCGCGTGTACGAGTACCTGACCTCGGACGGCTCGTCGTACGACGCGAACGGCGACGTCGTGCAGTCCTACGAGTACGACGCCGCGGGCAACGTCAAGGACAACGGCTACGGGCAGATCAAGACGCTCACCGTCATCTCCTCCGCCGACCTGGTCAACTGGACCAACGAGGGCCAGGTCAAGGTGGCGGGCGCGCCCGGCGCCGCGAAGTGGGCCGCCAACTCCTGGGCCCCGGCGGCCGCGCACAAGACGGTCGGCGGCAAGGAGAAGTTCTTCCTGTACTTCGCCAACAGCGGCGGCGGCATCGGCGTGCTGACCGCCGACTCGCCCACCGGCCCGTGGACCGACCCGATCGGCAAGGCGCTGGTGAGCCCCGCGACGCCCGGCACCGCGGGCGTGGTGTGGATGTTCGACCCGGCGGTCCTGGTCGACGACGACGGCTCGGCCTACCTCTACTTCGGCGGCGGCGTGCCCACCGACGGCACCGACCACCCGCGCAGCACCCGGGTGATCAGGCTCGGCGACGACATGGTCAGCACCGTCGGCACGGCGGCGACCATCGACGCGCCCGCGGTGTTCGAGGACTCCGGGATCAACAAGATCAACGGCAAGTACTACTACAGCTACTGCACCAACTTCAGCCACTCCAGCACCATCGACGGCCACGCCATCGGCTACGGAAACATCGCCTACATGGTGTCCGACAGCCCGACGGGCCCCTTCACCTACCAGGGCGAGATCCTCGGCAACCCCGGCTCCTTCTTCGGCGCGGGCGGCAACAACCACCACGCGATGTTCGAGTTCAAGGGCCGGACCTACATCACCTACCACACCCAGACCGTGCAGTCGGCGCTGGTCGCCGGCGGCTCCCTGGACAAGCCCCACGGCTACCGCTCCACCCACATCGACCAGGTGACGGTCAACGCCGACGGCTCCATCGCGCCGATCACCGGCACCTACCGGGGCCCGTCCCGGCAGGGCACGCTCGACGCGCACCGGCGGATCGAGGCCGAGACGATCGCCTGGGACTCCGGCATCCAGGACGCCTACGACCCCGCGTCCGGCATCCGGGTGCTGCCGATCGGCGCCGGGAGCAGCGGTGAGCAGAAGCTCACCAACGTCAACGACGGCGAGTGGACCGCGCTGGCCGGCGTCGACTTCGGCCCGGACGGCGCGACCGGCCTGGCCGCCGACGTGCTGCCGAAGGCCGGCGGCCGGATCCGGGTCCGCCTCGACCACCCGGACGCCACCGGCGCCCAGGTCGGCACGCTGACCGTCCCCGCCGCCTCCGCGGGCGCCTGGAGCGAGGTCCGCACCGACCTGACCACCCGGGTCACCGGCGTGCACGACGTCTTCTTCGTCGCCGAGGGCACCGGCACCGGCGAGCTGTTCGACGTCGACGACTGGCGGTTCGGCTTCGACCGCACCGCCCCCGTTGTCACGGCCCGCACCACCCCCGCGGCGCCCGACGGGTCGGACGGCTGGTTCACCGGGCCGGTGGCCGTCGACCTGTCGGCCACCGACGACTCCGGGGTCGCGGGCGTCGAGTACCGCCTCGGCGAAGGGAGTTGGCAGCCCTACCGGGCCCCGCTCGCCCTGCCGGAGGGCACCACCGAGCTCGGCTACCGGGCGACCGACACCGCGGGCAACACCAGCGAGGAGGCCCGCCTCACCGTCAAGCGGGACGCCACCGCCCCCACCGTCGCCGCCGAGCTGCCCGAACCCACCCTGGGCCACCTGTACGAGGGCTCCGCGGCCCTCACCCTGACGGGCGAGGACGCGGCCTCCGGCATCGGCTCGTTGGAGTACGCCCTGGACGGCGGCGGCTGGCAGCCGTACACCGGCACCGTCACCGTCGACGCCCCGGGCCGGCACGCCGTCGCCTACCGGGCCACCGACCGGGCCGGCAACCGCAGCGCCACCGGCACCGCGACCGTGGACGTGGTGCCGAAGTGCACCCGCACCGTCACCGGGCACAGCCGCAGCGCCCTGGTCGTCTCCGCCGGGACGACCTGCGTGAAGGGCGCGGAGGTCGGCACCGTCACGGTGGTCGACGACGCGGCCGTCCTGGTCGTGGTCGACAGCGCGGTCCGCGGGCCGCTGAACGTCCACCGGGGGAACACCGTGGTGGCGGAGAACAGCACCTTCGCCGGGAACGCGACGCTCTCCGGCACCACCGGCCGGATCAGCCTGACCGGCAACACCTTCGCCGGGCCGGTGAGCCTGACCGGCAACACCGGCAGCGCGCCGCTGCTCTCCGGCAACGGCGTCGACGGCGTCCTGAGCTGCACCGGCAACGACCCCGCGCCCGTCGACGGCGGGGCGGTGAACCACACGGCCCGGGCCGCGGCCGGCCAGTGCGCCGGGCTGGCGGTGACCGACCGCCGGTAGTCCGTCCGACCCCCGAGCGCCCGTAGTCCGTCCGACCCCTGAGCGCCCGTTCCCGACCGCCTGCGGCCGGGGGCGGGCGGTCTCGGCGTGCGCCCGGCCGGCCGGCCCCGGGGAGGGGCGTCCGTCGGCGGCGCCGTGGGCCATTTCCCCTGCCCGGCAGGCGAGTTGGCTTTCTGCCGGAGGCCGGGCCGCCGGAGGCCGGGCCGCCGGTGTCCGGTGATGTGATCGTTATCCGTCGGCGTCGGTACGAGGGCTTGGCGGGCCCTTCGGCAGGTCGTATGTTGTCGCAGGCAACAAACCGCGCCGGGGCTGCTTCCCCGCCCCGCGCCCGCGTCCCCTCCCACCCGTCCGCAGTCACGCACGTCCGGCACCGGCCGGACACGCCCCGAAAGGACCCTGCCCATGCGCAAGGGGCTCCTGTTCGCCACCGCCGCCCTGGCGGCGACCCTGCTCACCACGGCCACCGCCTGCTCGTCCTCGTCCTCGGGCTCCGACTCCGGCTCGGCGGGCGGCAAGAAGCCGAAGATCGGCGTGATCCTGCCGGACAGCAAGTCGTCCGTCCGCTGGGAGACCGCCGACCGCACCTACCTCTCGGCCGCCTTCAAGGCCGCCGGGGTGGACTACGACATCCAGAACGCCGAGGGCGACAAGCAGGCCTTCCAGACCATCGCCGACCAGATGATCACCAGCGGCGTGAACGTGCTGGTCATCGTCAACCTGGACAGCGGCACCGGCAAGGCCGTCCTCGACAAGGCCAAGGCCCAGGGCGTGGCCACCATCGACTACGACCGGCTCACCCTCGGCGGCTCCGCCCAGTACTACGTCAGCTTCGACAACACCCAGGTCGGCAAGCTGCAGGGCGAGGGCCTGGCCAAGTGCCTGGGCGACACGGGCGCCAAGAACCCGGTCGTCGCCGAGCTCAACGGCTCCCCGACCGACAACAACGCCACCCTGTTCGCCAACGGCTACAACGGCGTGCTCGACCCGAAGTACGCCTCCGGCGAGTACACCAAGGGCCCCAACCAGTCGGTGCCGGACTGGGACAACGCCCAGGCGCAGACCATCTTCGAGCAGATGTACACCAGCCAGCCGAACATCAGCGGCGTGCTCGCCGCCAACGACGGCCTGGCCAACTCCGCCATCGCCGTGCTGCGCAAGAACCACCGCAACGGACAGGTCCCGATCACCGGCCAGGACGCCACCGTCCAGGGCCTGCAGAACATCCTGGCGGGCGACCAGTGCATGACCGTCTACAAGGCGGTCAAGAAGGAGGCCGACGCGGCCGCCGCCCTCGCGGTCGACCTGGCCGGCGGCAAGAAGAGCAACCCCGGCGCGACCGTCCACGACCCGACCGGCAACCGGGACGTCCCGGCCGTGCTGCTCGCCCCCCAGGCGATCTTCAAGGACAACGTCCAGGACGTCGTCACCGACGGCTACGTCACCAAGGCGGAGCTGTGCACCGGCGAGTACGCGGAGCCGTGCACGAAGGCCGGCATCAAGTAGCCCCCCGCGCCCGGCCGTTGCGCCCGCGCCCGGCCGCCGCCCGCGGGCCCCGTGCCGCCCGGGGCACGGGGCCCGCCCCGCTGCACCCCCGCTGACGCCCACCAGGAGCCCCACCCATGACAGACACACCGGTCCTCGAACTGCGCGGGATCGACAAGAGCTTCGGCCCCGTCCAGGTCCTGCACGACGTCGCGCTCAGCGCCCGCGCGGGAGAGGTCACCGCCCTCGTCGGCGACAACGGCGCCGGCAAGTCGACGCTGGTCAAGTGCATCGGCGGCATCCACCCCGTCGACGCGGGCGACTACCTCTTCGAAGGCCGACCGGTCCAGGTGCACAGCCCCCGCGACGCCGCCGCGCTCGGCGTGGAGATCGTCTACCAGGACCTCGCGCTGTGCGACAACCTCGACATCGTCCAGAACATGTTCCTCGGACGGGAGAAGCGCCGCGGCCTGGTGCTCGACGACGCGACCATGGAGGAGATGGCCGCCGCCACGCTCAAGAGCCTGTCGGTGCGCACCGTCAAGTCCCTGCGCCAGAAGGTCTCCAGCCTCTCCGGCGGCCAGCGCCAGACCGTCGCCATCGCCAAGGCCGTGCTGTGGAACAGCAAGCTGGTGGTCCTCGACGAGCCCACCGCCGCCCTCGGCGTCGCCCAGACCGCCCAGGTCCTCGAACTCGTCCGCCGCCTGGCCGACAACGGCCTGGCCGTGGTGCTCATCTCGCACAACATGAACGACGTCTTCGCGGTCTCCGACCGGATCGCCGCGCTCTACCTCGGCCGCATGGCCGCCCAGGTCAAGGCCACCGACGTGACGCACGCCCAGGTCGTCGAACTGATCACCTCGGGCCGCAGCGGCGACCTCGGCCCGCAGCACACCCCCAAGGGAGCCGCCGCATGACCGCCCTCGCCCCCGAGAAGCCCGGGGACCCCGGGGACCCCGTGAAGCCCGCTGCCGCCGGGAGCCTGGCGGACCTCGGCCGCGGCTACCTCGACCGGATCCGCGCGGGCGAACTCGGCTCGCTGCCCGCCGTCGCCGGCCTGGTCGTGCTGTGCGTCTTCTTCGCGCTGCTGCGCCCGGTCTTCCTGTCCAACCTGAACTTCGCCAACCTGCTCACCCAGAGCGCCGGCAGCATCGCCATCGCCATGGGCCTGGTCTTCGTCCTGCTGCTCGGCGAGATCGACCTGTCCGCCGGGTACGCCAGCGGCGTCTGCGCCGCCGTCCTGGCCATCCTGCTGACCAACCACGGCTGGCCCTGGTACGCCGCGGTGGCCGCGGCCCTGCTGACCGGCGCGGCCATCGGGCTGCTGCTCGGCGCCCTCGTCGCCAAGGTCGGCATCCCGTCCTTCGTGGTGACGCTGGCCGCGTTCCTCGGCTTCCAGGGCATCGTGCTGATCCTGCTGAAGGAGGGCACCAACGTCTCGATCAAGGACCCGACCGTCCTGGCGATCGCCAACGACAACCTCAGCCCCCTGCTCGGCTGGCTGCTGCTGGCCGCCTGCGCCACCGGCTACGCGGTGCTCCAGGTGCGCCGCAGCCGCGACCGGCGCGGCCGCGGCCTGGCCGGGACGCCGACGGCGCTGCTCGCCGTCCGGATCGGCGCCGTCCTCGTGCTCGGCGCCACCGCCGTGGCCCTGCTCAACCAGGAGCGCAGCCGCAACGTCCTGGTCAACTCGCTCAAGGGCGTCCCGCTGGTGGTGCCGGTGATCGGCGCGCTGCTGCTGCTGGGCACCTTCACCCTCCAGCGCACCAACTTCGGCCTGCACGTCTACGCCGTCGGCGGCAGCCCCGAGGCCGCCCGCCGGGCCGGCATCAACGTCGCCTTCATCCGGATCGCCGCCTTCGTCATCTGCTCCTGCCTGGCCGCCGTCGGCGGCGTCATCGCCGCCTCCCGGGGCAACTCCGTGGACCCCAACACCGGTGGCAGCAACGTCCTGCTGCTCGCCGTCGGCAGCGCCGTCATCGGCGGCACCAGCCTGTTCGGCGGCCGCGGCCGGGTGGTCGACGCGGTGCTCGGCGGCCTGGTCGTCGCGGTGATCCAGAACGGCATGGGACTGATGGGGTACAGCTCGGGCGTCAAGTACGCTGTCACGGGATCGGTACTGCTGGTGGCCGCCGGCGTGGACGCCATGTCCCGCCGCCGCACCGCCCGACGATGAGGGTCACCCGCGATGAGAGCCGGTCCTTCCCAGGAAGAGGTCCGCCAGCACAACCTGGGCGCGCTGCTGCGCCACGTCCACTACGAGGGGCCGACCTCGCGGGCCGTCCTGGCGGCCGGGCTCGGCCTCAACCGCAGCACCATCCTGGGCCTGGTCGGCGACCTGGCGGCCGCGGGCCTGGTCCGCGAGGAACTGCCGCAGGAGACCGGCCGGGCCGGCCGGCCCTCACTGGTCGTCAGCCCGGAACCCGCCCGCGCGCACGTCCTCGCGCTGGACGTCGGCGTGGAGCGGCTGTCCGCCGCGCTGGTCGGACTCGGCGGCGTCTTCCTGGACCGCCGCGAGCACCCGTGGCCCGACGGGCCGCCGCAGGACCCCGCCGAGGTGGCCGCCCTGCTCGCCGGACCCGCCCGCGAGATGCTGGCCCGCACGCCCGGGGGCAGCACCTGCGTCGGCGTGGCCGCGGCGGTCCGCGGCCTCGTCCGCCACCCCGACGGCCTGGTCGGCCTCACCCCCAACATGGGCTGGAAGGGCGTCGACCTCGCCGGGGCGCTCACCGACCGGCTCCGCCCGGGCGTGCCGGTCCTGGTCGCCAACGAGGCCAACCTCGGCGCGCTCGCCGAGCACCGCCGCGGCATCGGCCGCGGCAGCCGCAACCTGGTCTACCTGCACGGCGAGATCGGCATCGGCGCCGGGGTGATCACCGCCGGCGAACTGCTGCGCGGAGAGCGCGGGTACGCCGGCGAGATCGGCCACATGACCGTCAACCCGTTCCAGGGGCGGCCGTGCGGCTGCGGGGCCCGCGGCTGCCTGGAGGCCGAGGCCGGCGAGCGGGCCCTGCTGGAGGCCGCCGGCCGGGACGGCCGCAGCACCGGCAGCGAGGCCGTGCGCGCCGTCGTCACCGCCGCCGACCTCGGGGACGTCGCCGCGCGCGCCGCCCTGCACCGGGTCGGCGACTGGCTCGGCATCGGCATCGCCAACCTGGCCAACCTCTTCGACCCGGACATGGTCGTCCTCGGCGGCACCCTCCGGGACGTCTTCCTCGGCTCCGCCGCCCAGGTGCGCAGCCGGATCAACACCAACGCGCTGGCCGCCGTCCGGGAGCAACTGCGCCTGCGGGTCAGCGAACTGGGCGACGACACCGTGCTGATCGGCGCCGCCGAACTGGCCTTCTCCGAGGTGCTCGCCCGGCCGCTGGAGACGCTCGCCCGGCTCGCCGACCGGTAGGTGCCGCGGCCCGCGGAAAGGGCACGGCCGGCCGCCGTCCCTCCGGGCGGGGAGGGACGGCGACCGGCCGTGCCGGCTGGGTGCCGGTCAGTGCCGGGCGGTGTTGAAGGCCGGTGCCGGTCAGTGCCGGGCGGTGTTGAAGGCCGGTGCCGGTCAGTGCCGGGCGGTGTTGAAGGCCAGCGCCGGAGCAGCGTTCTTCACCAGGGACGCGGCCTGCTCGGGCCACCAGGCGCCGGCGGCCGGGTCGACGACGCCGTACTCCGGGTCGACGGTGCCGCCCGGGACGCCGCGGTTGCACTGGCCGTCGGACTGGCCCACGGTCTTGATCCACAGGAAGGCGTCGGCGAGCGGCACGCCGGTGTTCGCGGTCGGACGGTCGCCGATCCCGCTGCCGGGCGCGTTGCACCAGGTCTGCGGGTCGCCGCTGTACTTGCCGGCCGGGGGCTTCCAGTCGCCGCGGCCGTTGCGGCTGGTGTCGACCACGAAGTGGGCGAGCTCGCCGGCGGACGGGCTGCCGACGTTCTGCTGGAACCACTGGTCGGTCCAGTGCCAGGTGGACGGGTCCTCGACGTCGACCGCGTTGCCCGGCTGCCCGTCGTTCGGCGCCGCGGGGGAGTAGTACTGGCTCGCGCACCAGTCGGCGTGGCCCCGGGCCCAGTCCGGGCCCTTGGTGGCGAACCACACGCACTGCGAGACCCAGGTGCCGTAGCGGGTGGCGCGGTCGGTGGCGAAGTAGTTGGAGACGTTCAGCGAGAAGCCCTGGGCGCGCCCGACGCCCGCGTCGACCAGGCGCTGCGCCGCGTTGCCGACGCTCTGCCAGTGGCTGTTGCCCGCGTCCAGGTAGACCACGCTGTTCGGCTGCCGCTCCAGCGCGTCGACCGCGTGGTTGAGGTCGGCGAGCCGGCCCGCGGTCTGCTCGCCGGTCGGGTCCGCGCCGGGGGCGCAGTCGGCCGGGAGGTTGGCCAGCCCGTCGGGCTCCAGCACGACCACGGCCTTGCTGTTGCCCAGCCCCCGGGCGAAGGCGTCGATCCAGGCCCGGTACTCGGCGTCCGACTGCGCGCCGCCGGCGGAGTACTGGGAGCAGTCCCGCAGCGGGATGTCGTACGCCACCAGCACGGGCACCGCCTTGGCGCGCCCGGCGCGGCGCACCAGGTCCCGGACCTGGGACTCGACCTCGGCCGGGGTGCCGCCGGTGAACCACGCGGCCTCGGGCCAACTGGCCAGCTTCGCCATGTCCCTGGCGCCGGACAGGTCGTGGTGCTTCAGGTCGGTGAGCGCCTGGCGGGTCGCGTCGCTGTCGGGGTCGACGTAGAACACGGTGTTCGGGGCGAGCGTGTGGGAGGCCGGGGCGGCGTGGGGCTCGGCGGCGGCCGGGACGGCGCCGCCGATCAGCAGCGCGAGGGCGCCGGCCGGGAGGGCGGCGCGGTGCAGGGGAATGCGCACGGTGTTCCTTCGGTGGGTGGGTGTCGGTGGTGGCGGGCCCGGGGGAGCGGCTCCCCGGGCCCGCCCGGTGGTGCGGTGGGCGTCCGGGCGGTGGGCGTCCGGGCGGTGGGCGTCCGGCGCGGTGGGTGTCCGGCGCGGTGACGCGGCGTCAGTAGCCGTAGATCATCTTGTAGGCGACCTCCGGCAGGAACTGCCCCGCCGAGGAACCCGCCCCGACGCCGCAGTTGCCGTCGGACTCGCCCGGCTCCTTGATCCACAGCAGCATCTCGGCGCCGCCGCCGGTCCGGGTGGCCGTGCCGGTCCGGCGCCCGGCCGGGTTGCACCACTGGCCGTTGGAGCCGTTGCCGTTGCGGCTGGTGTCGATCACGTACGGCTTGGTGTAGCCGTACGCGCCGAGCGCGCCGTTGACGGCGTTGCCGTAGGCGGTGTTCTCGCCGGTGGTGAAGTAGTTGGAGACGTTCAGCGAGAAGCCGTGGGCCCCGCCGACCCCGGCGGCGGCCAGGTGCTGCGCCATGGTGGGGGCGCTGATCCAGCCGGGGTTGCCGGCGTCGAGGTAGACCCAGGTGTTGGGGGCCTTGGCGTTGAACTGCGCGATGGCGTTCTTCAGCATGGCGTTGCGGTCGGAGACCTGGGCGGGCGTCAGGCAGCTCTGGTCGCCGAGCGCGTCGGGTTCGAGGATCACCACCGCCGGGCGGTTGCCGATGCCGCCGGCGAAGGCGGCGATCCAGGTGTCGTACGCGGCGCGGCTGCCCGCGCCGCCGCCGGACTGGCCGCCGCAGACGTCCCGGTTGGGGATGTTGTAGGCGACCAGGACGGGCAGCTTGCGGTAGGCGGCGGCGCGGCCGACGTAGGCGCCGGTGGCCGTGCCGATGTCGCCGCTCCAGTTGCCGAACCAGCGGGCGGCCGGGGTGTTGGCGATGTTGGCGCGGATCGCGGCGGCGCGGCCGTCGCCGGGGTTGGCGTCGGCCCAGCGCAGCGCGGAGTTGTCCGGGTCCACGTAGAAACCGCTGGTCATGGTGGTGGGGTCGGCCGCGTAGGCCGGACCGGCGTCGGTCAGGGCGAGGCCGGTGGCGAGCAGGCCGGCCAGCAGGGCGGCTGCCGCTCGGGTGGGCTTGCGCACGGTTCTTCCTCCGGGGGTGGGGACGGAGAAATGGAAGCGCTTCCAGTTTCGTGCGAATCGAATCGCGTGATGGGGATGATTGGGCCCAGGGGGTAGCCGTGTCAATACTTTCCGCACCAGGGGCTTCCTGGACCCGCATGGTTCGGCCACTGTCGCTCCACCCCGGTCGGGGTACGCTGGAAGCGCTACCAGTTTCCACGGCCGGGCCGGGGCGGAGGCCGCTCTCCGCGGGCTCCGTGGCCGCCGGATGCCGTGGAATCATGACCCCTGTCCGACGCCCCGCAGCCCGAGGAGCAGCCGTTTCCATGGAGTCGTCACCCAAGCGCATGCCCACTCTCGACGAGGTGGCCCAGCGCGCCGGCGTCTCGCGCACGGCGGCCTCCCGGGTGATCAACAACGCCCCGCACGTCAGCCGGGCCAAGCGGGAGGCGGTCGAACGCGCGGTGCGCGAACTCGGCTTCGTCCCCAACCCGACCGCGCAGGCCCTGGCCACCCGCCGGGTCGGCGCGGTGGTGCTGGCGGTCTCCAGCGACGAACCGGGCCTGTTCGCGGACCCCTTCTTCGCCGAGGTGATCGTCGGGGTGAGCGCCGCGCTGGAGCAGACCGACCTGGAGCTGGTCCTGCTGCTGGCCAACACCCCGCGCGGGCGCGACCGGCTGGAGCGGCTGCTGCGCTCGCGCCGCGCGGACGGCGTGATGCTGATGGCGCTGCGCGGCGACGACCCGCTCGGCCGGCTCGCCGAACAGACCGACCTCCCGGTGGTGTTCGGCGGCCTGCCGCTCACCGGCGAGCCGCGCTGGTACGTGGACGCCGACAACCGGGGCGGCGCCCGACTGGCGGCCGAGCACTTCGTCCGGACCGGGCGCCGACGGCCCGTCATGATCACCGGCCAGCTGGACACCCAGGTCGCCGCCGCCCGCGAGCGGGGCTTCACCGAGGGCCTGACCCTGGCCGGGGTCCCGCTGCTGGGCGTCGAGGCCGGCGACTTCACCGAGGACGGCGGCGCCGCGGCGATGGAGCGGCTGCTCGCGGCCCACCCCGCGCCGGACGCGCTGTTCACCGCCTCCGACGCGATGGCCATCGGCGCGCTGCGCACGCTGCGCACGCACGGGCTGCGGGTGCCCGAGGACGTCGCGGTGATCGGCTTCAACGACCTGGCCAGCGCCCGGCACACCGCCCCGCCGCTGACCACCGTGCACCAGCCGGTGCGGGCGCTGGGGCGCGAGATGGCCCGGATGCTGGTGGACGCCATCGAGGGGAACGACCCCGGCCCGCTGATCCTGCCGACCCGGCTGACCGTGCGCGAGTCCGCCCCGGACGGGCCGGCGGGGGACTGATCCGTCCCGGCGGCGCAGCCCGGCCCCCGCCCGCACGTGCGGGCGGGGGCCGGGCCGTTCGCGCTGTCCGGCGGGCGGCTCCGGTCACAGACTGGAAGCGCTTCCAGTTTCATTCCGGTATCGGCTGTTCAAACCCTTGACACCTCCACCTGACAAGCCAGAAACTTCCGGCACCGCCACTGGAAGCGCTTCCGGCTTCCAGCAGGCTTCTCACCTCTTTCCTGCCCACCCGGCGCACCGTTCAGACGCCGCGGCGGGTATCCGTTTCGAATGTATGGGAGCGCTCCCACAATGACCGAGGTCCAGGACCGCAGGGCCGCCGAGGCCCCTGCCGACGACTTCCTCCGCTTCCCGCCGGACTTCCTCTGGGGCACCGCCACCTCCGCCTACCAGATCGAGGGCGCGGTCGCCGAGGACGGCCGGACCCCGTCCATCTGGGACACCTTCAGCCACACGCCCGGCAAGGTCAACCGCGGTGACACCGGCGACCTGGCGGTCGACCACTACCACCGCTGGCGCGAGGACGTCGCGCTGATGAAGGACCTCGGGCTGAGCGCGTACCGCTTCTCGGTGGCCTGGCCCCGGGTGCAGCCGACCGGCCGCGGCCCGGCCGTCGAGCGCGGGCTCGACTTCTACCGCGCCCTGGTGGACGAACTGCTGGCGGCCGGCATCACCCCGCTGGCCACGCTCTACCACTGGGACCTGCCGCAGCACCTGGAGACTCCGTCGACAGGCGGCTCCGCCGCGGGCGGCGGCTGGACCGTCCGGGAGACCGCGGAGCGCTTCGGCGAGTACGCCTCCCTGGTGGCCGGCGCCCTCGGCGACCGGGTGCGGCACTGGACCACCCTGAACGAGCCCTGGTGCTCGGCCTTCCTCGGCTACGGCTCCGGCGTGCACGCCCCCGGCCGCACCGACCCCGGCGCCGCGCTGCGCGCCGCCCACCACCTCAACCTGGCGCACGGCCGGGGCGTGGCCGCGCTGCGCGCCGCCCTCCCGGGCACCGCCGAACTGTCCGTCTCGCTCAACCTGCACCAGGTGCGGCCGCTCACCGACAGCCCCGAGGACCAGGAGGCGGTGCGCCGGATCGACGCCGTCGGCAACCGGATCTTCCTGAGCCCGGTGCTGCGCGGCCGCTACGACACGGACCTCTACCAGGACACCGCGCACCTGGTCGACTGGGAGCAGCTGGTGCGCCCCGGCGACCTGGCGGCGATCGGCGCGCCGATCGACCAGCTCGGCCTGAACTACTACTCCCCGGCGGTGGTCTCCGGCAGCGGCGCCTCCCGCGACAACTGCCACGGCAGCAGCGAGCACTCGCCGTGGCCCGGTTCGGAGCACGTGGCCTTCCACCAGCCCCCCGGCGAGCTGACTGCGATGAACTGGAGCATCGACCCGACCGGCCTGCGCGACCTGCTCGACCGGATCCACCTGGAGCGCCCCGGCCTGCCCGTGATCATCACCGAGAACGGCATGGCCTGCGAGGACTACGTCACCCCCGAGGGCGAGGTGAACGACCGGGACCGGATCGCCTTCGTCCACCAGCACCTGACCGCGGTGCACCGGGCGATCGAGGCGGGCGTACCGGTGGCGGGCTACTTCCTGTGGTCGCTGCTGGACAACTTCGAGTGGGCGTACGGCTACGCGAAGCGCTTCGGCATGGTGCACGTCGACTTCCCCACCCAGCGGCGCACCCCGAAGGACAGCGCGCACTGGTACGGCCGGGCCTGCCGCACCGGCGCCGTCCCGCGCTCGCTGTCCTGACCGTGCCCCGCCCCGCCCGTCCCGCGGCCGTCCGGCCGCACCGACCACCCACGCGCCAGTGGCGCCCGAGGACCCCGAAGGGAGCATCGGCATGCGGACGCTACTGCGCCGCCTCGGCTTCTACCTGCTGGCCGGCTTCGCCGCGGTGACCCTGAACTTCTTCCTGGCCCGGCTGCTGCCCGGCAGCGCCCTGCAGAACGCGCTCGCCAAGCTGCGCGGCGCCAACCTCGACCCGGACGCGATCCGGGCGCTGGAGGCGCAGTACGGCACCGGCTCCGACCACAGCCTGCTGAGCCAGTACCTGACCTACCTGTCCGGCCTGCTCCACGGGGACCTGGGCCTGTCCACCTCGCAGTCCGCGCCGGTCTCCTCGATCCTGGGCAGCACCCTGCCGTGGACGCTGGGCCTGGTCGGCACGGCGACCGCGCTGGCCTTCGTGGTCGGCACGCTGGCCGGGATCGTCGTCGGCTGGAAGCGCAACGGACTGCTGGACGGCCTGCTGCCCGCCGTGACCTTCTTCCAGTCGGTGCCGTACTTCATCCTGGCCTTCCTGGTGATGATGACGCTCGGCTACTTCGGCGGCTTCTTCCCCTACCAGAACGGCTACGACATCGGCCGGCACGCCCACCTGACGCCGGGTTGGAACGGCCCGTTCGTCACCAGCGTGATCGAGCACGGCACGCTGCCCGCGCTGACCGTGGTGCTGGCCTCGCTGGCCGGCTGGATGATCGGCATGCGCAACATGATGATCACCACGATGGACGAGGACTACGTCCTGGTCGCCGCCGCGAAGGGGCTCCCGCAGTGGCGGGTGGCCGCGGTGGCGGCGCGCAACGCGATCCTGCCGACCATCTCCAACTTCGCCCTGTCGATCAGCCTGGTGGTGACCGGCTCCCTGGTCACCGAGATCGTCTTCACCTACCCCGGCGTCGGCTGGCAGATCTACCAGGCCATCCTCACCGGCGACTACCCGCTGCTCCAGGGGATCCTGCTGGTCGTCGTCCTCACCGTGCTGGCCGTGAACCTGGTCGCGGACCTCGCCTACGTCGCCCTCGACCCCCGTGCCCGCAAGGAGGCCTGAGCGATGCGCGCGCTCCGCTCCCCGAAAGTGCTCGCCGGTTCGGCCCTGCTGCTGGTGCTCCTGCTGCTGGCCGTGGTCGGACCGCTGATCGCGCCGCACTCCGCCGACTGGCAGGCCGACCGCACCAGCGGTCTGCCGCTCGCCCCCTCGGGCCGGTTCTGGCTCGGCACCGACCAGCAGCAGCACGACCTGTTCTCGCGGCTGCTGACCGGCGGCCGGGACACCCTGCTGATCTCCTTCCTCGCCGGGCTGTTCGCCTCCGTGCTGTCCGTCGTGGTCGGCGTCACCGCCGGTTTCGTCGGCGGCCTGGTGGACGACCTGCTCTCGGCGCTGGCGAACATCTTCCTGGCCCTGCCCGGCCTGCTGATCCTGATGGTGATCATGAAGCCGCTGCCGCCCGCGGAGACCAGCGACCCGCTGCTGATCGGCTCGGTGATCGCCCTCACCGCCTGGGCCTGGGGCGCCCGCGTGCTGCGCGCGCAGACCCTGGCGCTGCGCGCCGCCGACTACGTCGAGTCGGCCCGGGTGATCGGCGAACGCACCTGGCGGATCATCCTGTTCGAGGTGGTGCCGAACCTGCTGCCGATCCTGGCCTCGGCGTTCATCTTCACCGTCATCTACGGCATCGGCACCTACACCGCGCTGGCCTGGCTCGGCGTGATCAGCCCCGCCTCGGTGACCTGGGGCACCGTGCTCAACGAGGCCCAGGCCTCGGGCGCCGCCGTCAACGGCTACTGGTGGTGGTACCTGCCGCCCGCGCTGGCCGTCGCGCTGGTCGGGATCGCCCTGGCCCTGGTCAACTTCGGCATCGACGAGGTGATCAACCCCCGGCTCACCTCGGCCCGCACCGGCCGGGCCCGCGGGGTGGTCTTCCGCCTCGGCCTCACCCCCGTGCTGAAGTCCGCCGCGCCGCAGGGCACTTCGCCCACCCCCGTCCCGCTGAAGGAGGCGCAGCCGTGACTGGCGAACCCGTCCTCGAAGTCCGCGACCTGTGCGTCGACTACGGCGTCGGCCCGGGCGGCGTGCGCGCCGTCACCGACGCCACCCTGACCCTGCGCCGCGGCGAGGTCCTCGGCCTGGCCGGCGAGTCCGGCTCCGGGAAGTCCACCCTGGCGTACGCCGTCACCAGACTGCTGCGCGCCCCCGGCGTGATCACCGGCGGCGAGGTGCGCTTCCACGGCCCGGACGGCGTCCTCGACCTGCTGGAGGCGGACGCCGCCACGCTGCGCAAAGTCCGCTGGGACCAGATCTCGGTGGTGTTCCAGAGCGCGATGCACGCGCTCAACCCGGTCGCCCGGATCGACGCCCAGCTCACCGACGCGCTCCGCGCCCACCGGGCCCGACTGGGCGCCGCCGAACGGCGGGAGCGGGCCGTCGAACTGCTGCGCCTGGTCGGCATCGGCGAGGAGCGGCTGCGCAGCTACCCGCACGAACTGTCCGGCGGCATGCGCCAGCGCGTGATGATCGCGATGGCGCTGGCCCTGGAGCCCCGGGTCGTCATCATGGACGAACCGACCACCGCACTGGACGTGGTGACCCAGCGGGAGATCCTGGACGAGCTGATGCAGCTCAAGGACCGCCTCGGCTTCGCGATCGTGTTCATCACCCACGACCTGTCGCTGCTGATCGAACTCGCCGACACCATCGCCATCATGTACGCCGGGCGGATCGTCGAACTCGCCGACGCCCAGCGGCTGTTCCACAGCCCGCGGCACCCGTACACGCTGGGGCTGCTGAACTCCTTCCCGTCCCTGCACGGCGAACGGGTGCGGATGGAGGGCATCCCCGGCGCCCCGCCCGCGCTCACCGCGCTGCCCGCCGGCTGCGCCTTCCACCCGCGCTGCCCGTTCGCGCTGGAGCGCTGCGCGCACGAGACCCCCCGGCTCGTCGAGCCCGAACCCGCCGAACCCGGCGGCGCCCCCGGAGCCGAGGGAGCGCCCGCGGCCCGCTCGGCCGCCTGCTGGCTGCACACCGGCGGCGAGCCCGTCCCGGCGCCGCTCGCCCGAGTCCTTGGGAGCACCCTGTGACCAGCACCGACACCGCCCGGGTGGTGCACGGCCCGAAGCGCCCGGGCACCCCCGCCCTGGAGGCCCGCGGCCTCACCAAGCACTTCCCGGTCCACGGCGGGCTGCGGCGCGGCCGGGTCGTGCGCGCCGTCGAGGACGTCTCGCTGGCCCTGCCGGAGGGCACCGTCACCGCCGTGGTCGGCGAGTCCGGCTCCGGCAAGTCCACCCTGTCGCGGCTGCTGACCCGGCTCATCGCCCCCACCGCCGGCGAACTGCTGCTGGACGGCGAACCGGTCGGCGGTTCCGCGCGGGCCCGGCGCGCCTACGCCGGCCAGGTGCACCTGGTGCTGCAGGACCCGTTCTCCTCGCTGAACGCCGTGCACAGCATCCGCTACCACCTGCGGCGCCCGCTCAAGCTGCACCACGGCCTGCGCGGGAGCGAACTCGACGCCCGCGCCGCGCAGTTGCTCGAACGCGTCAGCCTCACCCCGGCCGAACGCTACCTCGACAAGTTCCCGCACGAGCTGTCCGGCGGCCAGCGCCAGCGGGTCGCCATCGCCCGCGGCCTCGCCGTGCAGCCCCGGGTGCTGCTCGCCGACGAGCCGGTCTCCATGCTCGACGTCTCGATCCGCCTCGGCGTGCTCAACCTGCTCGACGAACTGCGCGAGAGCGAACGGCTCGCCATCCTGTACGTCACCCACGACATCGCCTCGGCCCGCTACCTCGCCGACACCGTCGTGGTGATGTACGCCGGGCAGGTCGTCGAGTCCGGCCCGGCCGTCCAGGTCACCGACGCCCCCGCGCACCCCTACACCCGGCTGCTGCTGAGCGCCGCCCCCGACCCGCACCGCCGCGAACCGGTGGTGCTGCAGGGGCGCGGCGCGCCGCCCAGCCTGATCGACCCGCCGAGCGGCTGCCGCTTCCACCCGCGCTGCCCGCTCGCGATGCCGGTGTGCGCCGAGACCGCGCCGCCGGTGCGGCCCGCCGCGGGCGACCAGGTCGCCGCCTGCTGGCTGCTCGACCCCGAACGGGCACCGGGCACCGCGCCCGCCTGAACCACCGTCACCTCCCGTCCCGAACCCACCCCGAAACCCCACCCCCAGGAGCTCCCAGCCATGCGCCGTTCCACCGCTCTCAGAGCCCTCGCCCTGGCCGCCGCCGTCGGCCTTGGCGCCACCGCCTGCACCGACTCCGGCGGTTCGAAGTCCACCGACGCCGGCGCCGACCGGACCCTGGTGGTCGAGTCGACCCCGATGCCGTCGTTCACCGAGAACTACAACCCCTTCGACGGCAACTCCTTCCTCTCCGCCCAGAACGCCCGCTCGCTGATCTTCGAGCCGCTCTTCCAGTTCAACACCCTCAAGGCCGACCAGCCGCCGATCCCGTGGCTCGCCAAGTCCTTCGCGTGGTCGAACGACAACCGGACGCTCACCCTGGCGCTCCAGTCCGGCATCACCTTCAGCGACGGCAAGCCCTTCACCTCCGCGGACGTCAAGTTCACCTTCGAGATGCTGAAGGCCAACCCGGCCACCAACACCGGCGGCGCCCCGCTGCCCAGCAGCATCACCACCCCGGACGCCACCACCGTGGTGCTGGACTTCGACGGCCCGCAGAAGGCCAACTTCATCGGCATCGGCAACCAGCTGATCGTGCCCGAGCACATCTGGTCCACCATCAGCAGCCCCGGCAACGCGGTCGTCAAGGCCGACCAGGCGATCGGCACCGGCCCGTACCTGGTGGACAAGTTCACCGCGCAGAACGTCACCTTCAAGGTCAACCCGGCCTTCCGGGAGAAGCCGAAGGTGCAGCACGTCTCCTTCCCCGCCTACGCGACCAACGACGCCGCCACCCTGGCGCTCAACAACGGCGAGATCGACCTCACCGGCAACAACATCACCAACGTCCAGAACACCTTCGTCGGCAAGGACCCGGAGCACCACCACCTGTTCCAGGCCACCGCGCCGTACTTCCCGGCGGCCAACACGGTCTCCCTGATGCTCAACAACAAGAGCACCACCTCCCCCGCGCTCGCCGACCCCGCCGTCCGCAAGGCGATCAGCGCCGGCCTCAACCGCCGCGCCTACGCGAGCCAGTGCGAGACCGACTACGCCCGCCCCGCCACCTCCTCCGGCGGCCTGCTGCTGCCGGCCGACCAGGCGATGGTCAACCCGGCGCTGGCGAACGACCTCAAGCCGGAGGCCGACGCGGCCAAGGTCGACTCGCTGCTCGGCGCCGCGGGCTGGACCAAGGACGGCAGCGGCAAGTGGACCCGCGACGGCAAGACCATCAAGTTCACCGTCATCGACCCGAACTCGTTCTCCGACTACTGGTGCACCGCGCAGGCGATGGCCAAGGACCTGAACGCGCTCGGCTTCGACGTCAGCACCAACGGCGCCTTCGACTTCAACAGCTGGAACACCGCCATCACCACCGGCAACTACGAGGCCGCCATCCACTGGGGCCAGGGCGGCACCCCGTTCCAGCGCCTGCAGTACGTCCTCGACCCGGGCATGGGCGCCGAGGCCGGCCAGGTCGCGGCCGGCGACTTCAGCAAGTACGACTCCCCGAAGGTCCGCGACGCCGTCAAGGCGTTCCAGAACGCGGGCGACGCCGCGGCCGAGAAGACCGCGCTGAACACCCTCCAGCAGATCATGTCGGACGACGTCCCCGCCGTCCCGGTGTTCTACGGCGCGGCCTGGTACGAGTACAACGACACCGACTTCACCGGCTGGCCGAACGAGCAGGACCCGTACATCAACCCGGCGCCGAACTCCCAGGCGTACGAGTACATCATCCTGCACCTCAGCCCGCGCGGCTGATCCCGCACCGACGAACGCCGGTCTCCGGGGGGCTGCCCCGGGGACCGGCGTTCCCGTTCCCGTGCGTCGCCAGCCGTCGTCAGGCGCTGTCAGCAGCTGTCAGTGCGCTGCCGCGGGTGCCCGCAGCCCGTCGCACACCACGGCCACCACCCGGTCGGTGAGCCGCTCGGCGTCCTCCGCCCGGTGGGTGGCGAGGAAGACGGCGCGAAGCAGGGCCATCAGCTCGGCGGTCCCGACGTCGTCCCGCACCGCGCCGGCCCGCTGCGCCCGGGCCAGCAGCACGCCGATCGACTCCCGCAACTCGCGGTTCACCTCGGCCAGGTTCGCCGTCACGTCGATCCCGGCGCCCGCCACGGCGTCGATCAGGTCCTTCTTCGCGGCGCTCTCCCGCGTCATCCGGACGACGAACCCGAAGAACGCCGGGCCCGGCTCGGCCGCGGCCGCCAACTCCCGGGCCTGCTCGACCAAGCCCTGCACCCGGTGCAGGATGACCGCGTCGAACAGCGCCTCCTTGGTCGGGAAGTGCCGGTACACCGTCCCGGCGCCCACCCCGGCGCGCCGGGCGATCTCGTCGAGCGGGACCAGCAGGCCGTCGGCGGCGAAGGCCGCCTGGGCCGCCTCCAGCACCCGGGCCCGGTTGCGCCGCGCGTCCGCTCGCATCGGGGGTGTCGACCGCGCGTCCACAGCTGTCGTCCTCCACGTCGTCGTCGCCGGCCGGGCGGGGCGCCCGCGTCGATCACCGCGGGCGGTGCCCAGGCTAGTGCACGGCGGGCCGGGGCCGTCGTCCGGCGGCGGGCGCGCCGGTGCTACCGCCCGTCCTCCTCCGCGGCGTCGGCCGCGAGGAGTTCCAGGAGCCGGGGGAGCAGGCCGAGGGCCTTCGCCGCGGCGATCGGGTCGGAGTAGTCCTTCGAGTGCACGATGCGGCCGTCGCGGACGGTCATCACGTTGATGTAGGAGAGCACGAACCGCTCGCCGGTGGCGACCAGCCTGCCGTGCAGGTCGCACTCGACGACGACGACCCCGGGGTCGCGGGTCTCGTGGACCGCGGCCGAGCCGACCCCGGTGTACTCGCGCACCCCGGCGCCCGCCGCGAAGCGCGCCCGCAGCTGCTCCCGGGTGGTCTCGGTGCGGCGCGGGACCCCGGGCGGGGCGAACGGCATCTCGATCACGACCGTGTCGCCGTACAGGTCGGCGAGCCCGCTCCCGACGGGGTCCGGGGCGGCGGCGAGGAACCGCTCGGCCACCTCGCGCGCGGTCGGAACGGCGTGGTCCTGCTCCGTCATGACTGGCTCCGGTTCGAACGACGGTCGGCGGGGCCCGGCGGCGCGTAACGGAACGCGCGCCCCGTTTCGGACGATACGGGGCGCGCGTTCCGGTTGTCAACGGACCCCGGCCGGTGGACGGCCGGGGCCCTGCCGTGCGGCGGACGCCCGTCAGGAGGCGCCCGCCGCGGCTCGGACGGTCAGTGCTGGAGGGTCAGGACGCCCGGGCGCCAGGGGAGTTGGTCGTAGGGGCCGCTCGCGGTCGGGGACTTGCCCTGGTAGAGGAGCTGGAGGTTGCAGGGGTCGATGGTCATGGTCTGGTCGGGGTTGTTGCGGACCAGGTCGCCGTGGCTGATGTCGTTGGTCCAGCTCGCGCCGCTGTTGGCCTTGCCCGCGAACGGGTTGGCCTCGGTGGCGGCCTGCGGGGTCCACGAACCGCTCAGGCTGGTGGCGGTGAAGGAGCGGAAGTAGCGCTGCTCCGTGGCGCCCCGGGCCTCGACGATCATCAGGTACTGGTTCTGGCCCTTGACCTTGTAGACCTGCGGGGCCTCGAACAGGTTCTTGACCGTGTCGGTCATCACCGTGGTGTAGGAAGAGCCGAAGTTGCCGGGGAAGTTGCCGATCGGCATGCTCGCCCGGTAGATGCTCCCGTTGTCACCGGCGAAGAACAGGTACATGTTCTGGTCGTCGCCGATCAGCGTCTGGTCGATCGGGGCGGCGCCGCCCGGGAGGCTGCCGGTGAACAGCGCCTGCGGCGCGGACCAGCCGTTGGGGTTGGTCGGGTCGCTGGAGGTGCGGTAGATGAACGGCCACGCGCCCCACTGGTAGGCCAGCACCCAGATGTTCTTCGGCGCGAAGTAGAACAGCGTCGGCGCCACCGCGGCCTGGCCCATCCCGGTCTGGGCGGCCGAGGCCATGTCCGACCAGTTGGTGAACGGCGCGAACGCCATCGAGCCGTACGAGGAGCCGTTCACGTTCGAGCCGTAGACCAGGTGCTTGCCGTTGTAGACGACGTCGGTGAAGTCCTTCAGCGCGGCCCAGCCGTTGGCGGGCTGCGCCAGGGCGCCGGTGGAGCTCCACCGGTAGGTCGACGGGAGCGGGCAGCTGGTGCCGGAGGACGGCGGGGGCGTGGTCGGGGTGCCCGCGGTCAGGCCGGTCCACTGCTGGTTGCTGCGGCCGTTGCAGGTCCACAGCTCCACGGCGGTGCCGTTGGCGGTGGCGCCGCCGGTGACGTCCAGGCACAGGCCGGACTCGACACCGGTGACGCTGCCGTCGGCGTTCACCCGCCACTGCTGGTTGGTGCCGCCGCTGCAGGCCCAGATCTGCACCCGGGTGCCGGCGGCGGTCGCGTGGTTGGGGACGTCCAGGCACTTGTTGCCGTAGACGGTCAGCTCGTTGGCGGAGGTCAGCGTCCACTGCTGGTTGGTGCCGTTCCAGCAGTCGTAGATCTGCAGCAGCGCGCCGTCGGTCTGGCTGCCGCCCGACACGTCGAGGCAGCGGCCGGAGGAGACGCTCTTCAGGGCGCCGGTGGTCGCGGCCTGGGCGGCGGGGCCGGCGACGAGCATCGCCGCCAGTGCTGCCACGGCCGCGACCACCGCGGTGAGCAGCACGGACAGCTGCCTGCGGCTGGGATTTCGGCTGTGCACGGAATCTCCTCGGGGTGGGGGAGGGGGGTGAGTGGGGGGTGCGGCCGGGCTGTGAGCGCTAACAGTCGCGTTCGCGGGAGCTCACGGCCGGCCGCCGGAGGGAACCGCGCCCGGTCCGGGGACCGGAGGCGGGCGCGGCTCGGTTCAGGGGTGGGCGGTTCGGCTCAGTGGTTCGGCGGGTCAGCGGCGCGGCTGGGCGGCGCGGCTCACTTGAAGGTCCAGTGCTGGTTGGCGCCGCCGTTGGAGTCCCAGATCTGGACGGGCGCGCCGTTGCCGGTCTGGCCGCCCGGGATCTCCAGCGCGCGGCCGCTGGCGACGTTGACCAGGGTGTAGGAGCCGTCGCCGTTGAGGGTGGCCCGCCAGTGCTGGTTGGCGCCGTTGTTGGCGTCCCAGACCTGCAGCCGCGTCCCGTTGCCGGTCTGGCCGCCGGGCTCGTCCAGCGCCTTGCCGCTGGCGAGGTTGGTCAGCGTGTAGCTGCCGTCGCCGTTCTGGGTGGCCCGCCACTGCTGGTTGGCGGCGGTGCCGTTGGCGTCCCAGACCTGGAGCTGGGTGCCGTTGCCGTTCTGCCCGGCGGGCTCGTCCAGGACGCGCCCGGCCGCCACGTCGGTGAGCGTGTACGCGGTGCCGGAGACGATGCCTCCGCTCGGGGTCCCGGTGCCGCCGCCGGCGCTGTTCAGGGCGTTGAGCACCGAGGTGTAGGCGGCCTTCTTGTTGCCGTTGTTGTCGAACAGCAGCGGGTTCTCGCCGGTGCGCCAGGAGTCGCTGTCGCGGATGCCCCAGACCGTGACGCCGGTGCAGCGGGCGGTGTCGAGGCAGGCCTGGACGGCGTTCGCGTACGCGGTGGCCGACGCCTGGGCGATGTCGAGCTCGGTGAGCTGGACGTCGACGCCGAGCGCGGCGAAGTTGGCCAGCGTGGTGCGGAAGCTCGCGGGGGCGCCGCCGCTGCCGAAGTGGCTCTGGAAGCCGACGCAGTCGATCGGCACGCCGCGGGACTTGAAGTCCTTCACCATGGCGTAGACGCCCTGCGTCTTGGCGGACGACCAGTCCTCGATGCTGTAGTCGTTGTAGCAGAGCTTGGCCGCGGGGTCGACGCCCCGTGCGGTGCGGAACGCCTCCTCGATGAAGCCGTTGCCCAGCACGTTCTGGAACACCGAACTGCGGTGCTGGCCGGTGCCGTTGTCGGCGAACGCCTCGTTGACCACGTCCCAGGCGTAGATCTTGCCCTTGTAGTGGGACATCTCCTGGGTGATGTGGTTGTCCATCACGCTGCGCAGCGTGTTCGCGTCGCCGATCGAGCTGACCCAGCCGGGCAGCTGGTTGTGCCAGACCAGGGTGTGGCCGCGCATCCGCTGGCCGTGCGCGGTGGCGTGGTTGACGATCGAGTCGCCGGGGCCGAAGTTGAACGAGCCCCGGGACGGTTCGACCGTGTCCCACTTCATCTCGTTCTCCGGGGTGATCATGTTGAATTCCCGGTCGAGGATGGTGCTGTACGTCGAGTCGCCGAGGCGGCCCGAGGCGACCGCGGTGCCGAAGTAGCGGTTGCTGCCCGCCGCTGCGGCGCCGAGCGTGCTCGCCCCGGCGGCCTGGGCGGCGGGGCCGGCGGTGAGGACCGCCACCAGGCCGACCGCCGTGCAGGCGGCCGGGGTCAGGAGCTTGCGGAGCGGGGTCTTCCCGTTGAGCCGTGGCATGACGGATCGTTCTCCTTGGGTGGGGGAGGAGAGTGCGCGCCGGGGAGGCCAGGTACCTCGCGCCGGCGGTCGTGCGGGCGAGTGCCCCGCCGGGTCGTTCCTGACCGGCGGGGCACGTGGGACGGGAGAAGCGGTCGAGGGGAGGTGGGCGCCGGGCCCTCGATCATGCTGTTAGCGCTAACAATCATCATTGCAGGGGGGAGCGCTTCTCCGCGGTTGCCAGGTGAAATCTGTATCAGGCGCCACGGGTTGTCAATACTCCGCGCAGCGGCCGCCCGAAGCCGGTGCCCGCCCCTCCCGGCGGCCCGGTCCTGCCCCGGGACCCGTCCGGCCTGCAACTTTCACGACGGGCGGCGGGCGCCGCCGCCCGACGGAACCCCAGGTGGCAGGGGTGCCGCGGCGCGGTCGACCCCCGTCGCCGGCCGGGCGGCCGGCGACAGCGGGGGCGTGCGGCGGGTAGCATCGGCGTCCATCCGTGGTGGCGCCGGACCCTCCTCGTGCTGTTGGCACTCCCGACGGAGCGCCCATGTCCCGAACCCACTCGTTCGCGTCCAGGCTGGTCGGCGTCCTCGCCGTGCTCGCCCTCGCCCTCGGCCTCACCCTGCAGACGGCGCCCCGCGCCGCCGCGGCCTCACTGACCCGGATCGCCGATTTCGGCACCAACCCGACCGGTCTGCTCATGGACCTGTACGTGCCGGCCTCGGCCAAGCCCAACCCGCCGATCCTGCTCGCCCTGCACGGCTGCCAGGGCAGCGGCCCCTACCTGTACTCCAGCACCGACTTCGGCCAACTGGCCGACCAGTACGGCTTCCTGGTCGTCTACCCGTCGACCAACCCGAGCGGCAGCTGCTGGGACGTCTCCTCCGACCAGGCACTGACCCGGGGCGGCGGCAGCGACCCGGTCGGCCTGATGTCGATGATCACCTACACCGAGCAGCACTACGGCGGCAACGCCAACGCCGTGTACGTCACCGGCGAGTCCTCCGGCGGCATGATGACCAACGTGATGCTCGCCGACTACCCCGACGTGTTCAAGGCCGGCGCGGCGTTCATGGGCGTGCCCCAGCACTGCTTCTACACCGGCACGGTGCGCGGCTGGAACGCGCCCTGCGCGCAGGGCCAGGTCTCGATGACCCCGCAGCAGTGGGGCAACCTGGCGCGGGGCGCCCACCCCGGCTACACCGGCCCGCGCCCGCGCGTGCAGCTCTGGCACGGCACCGCCGACACCATCCTCAACTACAACAACCTCGGCGAGGAGATCAAGCAGTGGACCGACGTCCTCGGCGTGAGCCAGACGCCGTCGGCCACCGACACCCCCGCCTCCGGCTGGACCCGCACCCGCTACAACAACGCCGCGGGCACCCAGGTCGAGGCGTACAGCATCTCCGGCGCCGGACACCAACTGCCGGTCCAGGGCGCCGGGATGGCCGCCAACGCGATCCACTTCATGGGCCTGGACACCGCCCCCTCCGGCAGCGGCACCGGCGCGCTGCGCGCGGTCGGCGCGGGCAAGTGCCTGGCCGACCCGGGCACCGCGGCGGGCACCCAGCAGCAGATCGCCGGCTGCAACGGCGCCGCGAACCAGACCTGGACCCGCACCGCCGCCAACCAGCTGACCGTGACCGTCGGCGGCACCACGCTGTGCCTGGACGCCGAGGCCAAGGGCACCGCCAACGGCACCAAGGCGATCGTCTGGTCCTGCAACGGCCAGCCCAACCAGCAGTGGCAGGTCAACTCCAACGGCACGGTCACCGGCGTGCAGTCGGGGCTCTGCCTGGACGTGGCCGGGCTCGGCACCGCCGACGGCACGCCCGTCCAGCTGTGGTCGTGCAGCGGCGGCAGCAACCAGCAGTGGAAGCTGGGCTGACGGCGTGACACCCCGGCCGGCGGCCCCCCCCGCGAGGGGCCGCCGGCCGGGCCGGTGCTCAGGCGCAGTCGGCGCCGTTCACGGTGAACCGGGCCGGGGTCGCGTTGGTGCCGGAGTACGTGGCCTGGAAGCCGAAGCTCGCGCTCGCACCGGGGGCCAGGGCGCCGTTCCACCCGGCGTCCCGGGCGGTCACGGTGCTGCCGCTCTGGGAGACCGTCGCGTTCCACGCGTTGCTGATCCGCTGGTCACCGCCGAAGCCCCAGCCGAGCGTCCAGCCGGAGACGGCCGAGGCACCGGTGTTCTTCACCGTCACCGTCGCGGTGAACCCGTTGCCCCAGGAGCTGTCCACCTTGTACGCCACCGCGCAGGAGGCCGCGGGCGGCGCGGTGTCGTCGTCGGCCTCGGTGGCCGTGAAGACCGCCGACTGGACGCCCGGGCCGCCGACCGTGAAGACCGCGCTGCCCGCCAGCGCGTCCGCGTCCTGCGCCGCCGTCAGCGTGACCTGCTGCGCGGTGGCCCAGTTGGCCGGGGTGAAGACCAGCGAGGAGGTGGCGGCCGACAGGTCGGTGTCGCCCGAGGTGCGGGTGACCGTCACCGTCACGTCCTGGGCGGGCGCGGCCGAGAGCTTGACCGCGACCGTCGCGGAGCCGCCCTCGGGAACGGTCACCGCCGCCGGGGCCACCTGCACGGCGGGCGTCGCCGGGGCCGCGTGCCGCTCGGCGGCGAACGCCGCCAGCCAGGCCAGCGAGGCGTTCCAGTTGATCGCCACCTCGTTGGTCGAGTACGAGCCGATGTCGTCCACGTAGCAGGCCGCCGGGGCGCAGCCGACCAACTGGGCCTCGGCGACCGGGTCCTGGAGGCCGGAGTCGGGGCCGCCCGCGAAGGAGCCGGCCGGCGGGTGCGGGAGCGAGGCGTCGTTCTGGTGCGCCCAGAAGCGGTGGTGCTCGTTCTCCGAGGCGCGCTCGCCGTAGCCGCTCACGTAGGAGCGGTCCAGGGCGTTGCGGCCCAGCAGGTAGTCCATCGTCTCCAGCGCGCCGGTGCGGTAGCGGGCGGCGCCGGTCAGGTCGTAGGCGACGCCCAGCACCATCGCGTTGTTGGCGACCGAGCTGTTGGAGCCCCACACGTAGCCGTCGGGGGCCAGCGGCACCGCGTAGCCCTGGCCGTTCATGGTGGACAGGTAGCCGTCGGCGGCGCCGGTCAGCAGGCCGCGCAGCCGGGTCACGTCGTCGGCGGGCAGGGCGATGCCGGGAGTGGTGGCCAGGGTGATCCGGCCGAGCGTCGCGGTGCCGCCCCACCAGAAGGCGTCCACCGGCTTGGTGTGCAGCGGGGAGGAGGTGACCGCGTCCCGGTACTGCGACTCGCCGGTGGTGGCGAGGAGTTCGGCGGCCGCCCAGTAGAACTCGTCGGAGACGTCGGCGTCCTCGTAGGCGCCGCCGCCGGTGCTGTCGGTGGCCGGGGCGAGCACGTTCGGGTTGGCCTTGGCGGCGCTCCAGGCGCGGCGGGCCGCGTCCAGGCAGCGGGCGGCGAAGGCGGCGTCGTACGGCGCGTAGACCCGGGCGCACTGGGCGGCGGTGGCGGCCAGGTTGAGCGTGGCGGCGGTCGACGGCTTGTGCAACTCGCGCTGCTGGTCGTCGAGTTCGGGGCGGGTCGGCAGGGCGGTCCACTGCGCGTCGTGGATCTTGTGGAAGGCCATCCCGGCCATCGGCTTGCCGTCCGGCACCTGCATCCGCAGCAGGAACTCCAGCTCCCAGCGGGCCTCGTCCAGCACGTCCGGCACCCCGTTGCCGCGCTCGGGCACCCGCAGCGTGGAGTCGCCGAGCGCCGCGTCGCCGCCCGAACGGCGGGCCCGCTCGAAGGAGTTGACCAGCTCCCAGGTGGCGATGCCGCCGTTGACCACGTACTTGCCCTGGTCGCCGGCGTCGTACCAGCCGCCGCGCACGTCCAGCTTGTAGTCGCACACCCCGGCCTGGCAGGGCACGCTGGTGTCGCCCTTGTTCGGCGCCACCCCCAGGTGCCCGGCCGGTCGGGCGTACGCGCTGCCGCCGGCGAGGTTCGCGTCGATCGCGATGCCGCTGCGCTGCTGGTAGAAGAAGTTCAGGCTGTCGGCGCGCAGCCCGTCGTACAGCGCGGCCGAGATGTCGAACGGGTGGCTGGCCAGGCCGCCGACGACCAGCGTGAAGCCGCTGCCGGTGCCGGTGTAGGCGCCGAAGTCCACCAGGTGGGTGGACTGGCCGGACGCCTGGTCGGCGCCGTGCACGGTGGTGGTGCCGGACGCGACCTGCGCGCCGGAGGAGTCGCGCAGCTGCCAGGCGAGCGGGGCGGTCGCCGAGCTGACCACGGTGGCCCGCTTGGGGCCGTCGGGCAGGTAGCCGAGCTGGTTGACCCGGACGGGGAAGTCGGCGGGCGCACCGACGGCGGCCGAGCCGGCGGTGGCGGCGCCGGCGGTGGCCGGGGCGAGCGCGGTGACGCCGCCGGCGGCCAGCGCGAGGCCGGTCAGTACGGCGGCCGCGCGCCGGGACAGCCCGCGGCCGGAGGGGATCGGAGGCACGGGTGGGGGCCTTCCTGTGTGGGGGGAGGGGTGCAGGGAGGGGGAGCAGGGGTGGGGGCCCACGGAAGTGGGAGCGCTCCCACTCGCCCCAATGAAGCCAGCAGAGCGGTGCGCGCGTCAAGAGGTGGTAAACGGACACGAGTTGACGGCCACTCAGGGGAAGACGGGGCGGACGGGGCCGCAGGGGCGGCGGACCGGCGGGCGGTCGGGGGCGATCGAGGCCGCCCACCTGGCGCGACTCCCGACCACCCGCACCGGCGGGGAGCACGGGCCGCGGCGGCTAAGGTCGGAGCATGAGCGCTCGCTACCTCCTCCCGTACGCCCCCGAAGCGATCGGCGGCCTGCCCGCCGGTCTTGACGCCCTGGTGTGGGACGGGGACGGGCCGGTGCCGTCGGACGAGGCGCTGCGGGAGGTGGAGTTCTTCTGCCTGCCCTACCTGCGGCACGCCGTCGCACTGCCGGTGATCCCGCGGCTGCCGTCGCTGAAGGCGGTCCAGACGCTCACGGCCGGGATGGACGACGTCCTGCCGCACGTGCCGGCCGGGGTGGTGGCGTGCAACGCGCGCGGACTCCACGACGCCAGCACCGCCGAGCTCGCCGTGACGCTGATCCTCGCCTCGCTGCGGGGCGTCCCGCACTTCACCAGGCTCCAGGACCAGGGACGTTGGAGCACCGAGTTCCACCAGTCCCTCGCCGACCGGACGGTGCTCATCCTCGGATACGGCTCGATCGGCCGGGCGCTGGCCGCACGCCTGGAGCCCTTCGAGTGCGAGGTGGTCCGGGTCGCGCGCCGGGCCCGCCCGCAGGAGCGGGTGCACGGGGCGGAGGAACTGGCCGGACTGCTGCCGTCCGCGGACGTGGTGGTGCTGCTGACGCCGCTCACCCCGGAGAGCCGCCACCTGGTCGACGCCGGGTTCCTGGCCCGGATGAAAGACGGCGCGCTGCTGGTCAACGTCGCGCGGGGGCCGGTCGTCGACACCGGGGCGCTCCTGGCGGAGCTCTCCGCGCAGCGCCTGCGGGCGGCGCTCGACGTCACCGACCCGGAGCCGCTGCCCGCCGACCACCCGCTCTGGCACGCCCCCGGGGTGCTGATCACCCCGCACGTCGGCGGCCCCAGCAGCGCCTTCCTGCCGCGGGCCAAGCGGGTCCTGCGGGAGCAGGTCCGGCGGTTCGAGAACGGCGAGCCGCTCGCGTCCGGGCACTGACCCGGCGACCGGCATGGCTCTGGCCGGAGCCGGTCCCCGGGAGCGGGGACCGGCTGCGGCGGGCGGGGGTGGGTCGGCGGTCAGCGCAGGGCGAACTTCTGCGCCGCGCTCCCGTTGCAGTCCCACAGTTGCAGGCGGGTGCCGTTGGCGGTGTTGCCGCTGGGGTCGTCCAGGCAGCGGCCGGACTGCGGGTTGAGCAGCGAGCCGTCGGCCTGCTGGGTCCACTTCTGGGCGCCGCCGCCGTTGCAGTCCCACAGTTGCAGGGGCGTGCCGTTGGCGGTGCCGTTGCCGGTGGCGTCCAGGCAGCGGCCCAGGGTGTGCAGCGAGGTGTCCGCGGCGTGCGTCCAGTGCTGGTCGACCGCGTAGGACTGGCAGTTCCACAGCTGGACGGCGCTGCCGTTCGCCCCGGTGTCGTCGGCGGCGACGTCCACGCACTGCCCGCCCGGGGCGGCGACGGGGCCGCCGCCGTTGACGGCGAACTTCTGTGCGGCGGCGCCGTTGCAGTCCCACAGTTGCAGGCGGGTGCCGTTGGCGGTGTTGCCGTTGGGATCGTCCAGGCAGCGGCCGGACTGGGGGTTGAGCAGCGAGCCGTCGGCCTGTTGGAGCCACTTCTGGGCGCCGCCGCCGTTGCAGTCCCACAGTTGCAGGGGCGTGCCGTTGGCGGTGCCGTTGCCGGTGGCGTCCAGGCAGCGGCCCAGGGTGGTGAGGGAGCCGTCGACGTTGTGCGTCCAGTGCTGGTCCTCGGCGTAGGACTGGCAGTTCCACAGCTGGGCGGCGGCGCCGTTCCCGCCGGTGTCGTCGGCGGCGACGTCCACGCACTGCCCGCCGGGGCCGGTGACCGTGCCCTGCGGGCCGTTGGGCAGGTCGGTGCGGCCGCCGTAGCCGACGGAGGTGACGTTGGACTGGACGGCGTTCTCGGTGGCGTCGCCCGGGTAGCCGGCGACCATGGCGCCCTCGAAGAAGGTGCCGCGGTTCCAGTTGGAGTTGTCGCCGCCGATGCCCAGGATGATGCCGCCCTCCTGCTTCATCGGCCGGTAGCCGGAGCGGCTGGGCAGCGCGCCGTTCCACCAGGTGGTGAGCCCGCCGGACTGGGCGTTGCCGCCCTTGAGGGCGTAGGTGGTCTGGCCGTTGTTCTTCAGCACGGCGGTGACGAACGGGCTGTTGTTGCCGAGGTTGGCGGTGTTGGAGCCGTTGTCGCCCTGGAACATGCCGTTCTCCAGGTCGGCCTCGATCCACGGGCCGCTGCCGCTGCACGGCGGGAAGTAGCAGGTGGTGGCGATGGAGACGGCGTCCATGTGGCCGTTGCCGGTGTCGGCGGGGGTGGACTCGGCGTTGCCGTAGTCGAAGCAGCAGTCCGCGCCCACGTGGGTGCCGCTGGCGACCATGTAGACGCCCTCGGGCTGCCCGTTGACGGCCACGCCCGAGGCGACGCCGGTGTAGCGGTAGCCGACGCCCGGCGAGATCCACACGCCGTAGACCTTGTGGCCGCCCGCGGTGACGGCGATCTCCGAGGCGTCGGCGCCGCGGTCGTCGCCCATGCCGGAGGTGCCGGCCGGGCCCGGGGTGAGGTCGTTGTGCCGGGAGGTCTGGTCGTAGATCCGGGTGATCCGGCAGGTGCTGCCGTTGCAGAACCGGTCCTGGGCCTGGGCGTCGGCGTAGCCGCCCGCCGCGAGCAGGCCGACGTCGGCGGACGCGCCGTCGGAGGCCCGGGTCACCCGGTACAGCGGGCCGTCGTAGGCGGCGAACAGGGCCCGGGTGGTGCTGTGCGCGGCGACGCAGGGCGTGCCGCCGGACGCGTACAGGTCGCACGGCAGCGAACCGGCCGCGTGGCCGGTGCCGGGCAGGCCGATCAGCGCGGCGACCAGCAGTGCCAGAGCGGCCGCGGCCGACCTGGCGGTGCGCCACAACTGCCCGGCGGGCAGCGGGAATCGACGGGACAAGGTGCGCTCCTTCGGGGTGGGGGTGCAGGGGCGGTACCGGGACGCGGAACGGGACCCGGGGCGGCGACCGGCCGCGGGCGGGGAAAGGCTGGCGGATCATCGGCGACCTTGTATTCTCACGTTGAAACAGCGGCGTCGTGGTGGTGCCGGCCCCGCTCCCTCGCGCCCGGCCGGCGGGAGGAGGGGGTGCGGTCTTGTCCGTGCCGAACAACGGGACCGGCGCCGCGGCGCCGCGCCTGAAAGACGTGGCCGAACTGGCCGGAGTCTCCGTCAAGACCGTCTCGAACGTGGTGAACGGCACCACCCCCGTCGCGGAACCGACCCGGCAGCGGGTCCAGCAGGCCATCGACCGGCTCGGCTACCAGCCCAACCTGACGGCCCGCCGGCTGCGCACCGGACGCAGCGGGGTCATCGCGTTGGCCTTCCCCGAACTGCCGTCCCCCTACTTCGCCGAACTCGCCGTCGAAGTGATCGCGGCCGCCCGCCGGGTCGGCATCACCGTGCTGATGGACGACACCGGCGGCGACCCGGCTGCCGAACTCCGGATCGCCTCCGGCCTCGGCGGACCGATGATCGACGGCGTCATCCTCAGCCCGCTCGGCCTGGACCGGGCCGCCCTGCTGGCCCGCTCCCGGGAGATCCCGCTGGTCCTGCTCGGCGAGGCCGACCTCGGCCCGGTCGCGGACCGGGTGCACATCGACAACGTGGCCGGCGCCCGCGAGGTGACCCGCCACCTGATCGACGAGGGCTACCGGCGGATCGCCGCGATCGGCTGGCAGCAGCCCGCGCCCCGGGCCACCGCCGAACAGCGCCTGGCCGGCTACCGGGAGGCGCTGACCGGCGCCGGCCTGACGGTCGACCAGGACCTGCTGCCGCCCGTCCGCGCCTACTTCCGGCCCGACGGCGCCTCGGCGATGCGCCGGCTGCTGCGCCTGCCGCAGCGGCCCGACGCGGTGTTCTGCTTCAACGACCTGCTCGCGCTGGGCGCGCTGCGGGCCGCCCACGAGGCCGGGCTGCGGGTGCCGCAGGACCTGGCGATCGTCGGCTTCGACGACGTCGAGGAGGCGGCGTACGCGATCCCCTCGCTGACCACCGTCGCCCCCGACAAGCGGCTGATCGCCGAACTCGCCGTCCGCTGCCTGGAGGAGCGGATCGAACAGCGCTACACCGGTCCGGGGCGGCGGATCACGCCGGGCTTCCGGGTGGTGGTCCGGGAGAGCAGCACCGTCGCCCGCTGAGCGGGAGCCCCCGCGGCCCCGGCCCGCCCCGCCGCTCACGTCGGGCGCTCCGGCGCTCATGCCGGGGCCCCCGGCGGGGCGGGCAGGTGGGGGAAGCGGAACTCGGTGGTGCTGCGGCGGACGGTGCCGGGGTGCAGCACGGTGTCCGGGTAGTCGGGGCGGTTGGGGGAGTCGGGGAAGTGCTGGGTCTCCAGGCAGATCCCGGCGTGGCGCGGGTGCGGGCGGCCGTCCAGGCCGTTGCCGGTGTACACCTGCAGGCCGGGCTCGGTGGTCCAGACCTCCATCCGGCGGCCGCCGGCCGGGTCGTCCAGGCGGGCGGCCCGGCGCAGCGCGCCGGGTGCGGGCGGCGGGGTGAGCACCCAGCAGTGGTCGTAGCCGCCGGCGGCCCGCAGCTGGGGGTGCGGGAGGGCCAGCCGTTCGCCGATCGGGTGCGGTTCGCGCAGGTCGAAGGGGGTGCCGGCGGTCGGCGCGGGTGGGCCGGGCAGCGGGACGGCGGTCGGGTCGACGGGCAGGTAGGCGTCGGCGTCCACGGCGAGGCGGTGGGCGAGCACGCTGCCGCCGCCCGGCCCGGACAGCCGGAAGTAGGCGTGCTGGGTGAGGTTGACGGGGGTGGGGCGGTCGGCGCGGGCGGTCCAGTCCAGGCGCAGGGTGCCGTGCCGGTCGAGGGTGTAGACGGCGGTGACGCGCAGGCGGCCGGGGAAGCCCATGTCGCCGTGCGGGCTGTCCAGGTCGAGGCGGAGCGCGGCGGCGTCCGGGCCCGGCCGGGGGGTGGCCCGCCAGTGGCGGCGGTGGAAGCCGTCCGGGCCGCCGTGCAGGGCGTGGCCGCGGTCGGCGGCGGGCACCCGGTGGACCCGGCCGTCGAGCCGGAAGCCGCCGTGCGCGATCCGGTTGGCGTAGCGGCCGATCAGCGCGCCCAGGTAGGCGGTGTCGGCGGCGTACCCGGCCGGGTCGGGGTGGCCGAGCACCACCGAGGCGGGTCGGCCGTCCGGGTCGGGCACCTCCAGCCGGTGCAGGATGCCGCCCAGGTCGAGCACCTCGGCGCGGACGCCGGTCCCGGCGTCGAGGGTCCAGCGGTCGACGGGGGTGCCGTCGGGCAGGACGCCGAACGGGCTGCGGTGGACGGACGGGGCGCGGGTGGCGGACGGGAGCGGCAACGGGGGGTCCTCGGGGATCGGCGGGGTTCCGACAGGGAGCTGCGGGGTTCCGGCGGGCGGGTGACGGGGCGTCAGCGGTGCGCGGCGCGGCCGACGGTGGACTCGCGCACCACCAGGGCGTGGCCGGGCAGGATGCGGCGGGGCCGGGCCGGGGGCCGGTCGGGGGCGGCTTCGATCCGGGCGACCAGGCAGTCCACGGCGAGCCGGGCGATCGCGGCCTTGTCGGGGGCGACGCTGGTCAGGGTGACGGCGCCGTAGGCGCCCTCCTCGATGTCGTCGAAGCCCACCACGGCGACCTCCTCGGGGACCCGGACGCCCCGTTCGGCCAGCACCCGCAGCGCCCCGAGGGCGACCAGGTCGTTGTAGGCGAAGACGGCGTCGGGCGGCTCCGGCAGGTCGAGCAGGCGGGTCATCGCCACCGCGCCGTCCAGCCGGTCGTAGCCGTCGGTGGCCGCCACCAGCTCCTCCCGGGGGGTGCCGCCGGCGGCCAGGATCTCCTCCCGCCAGCCGCGCAGCCGCAGGTGGGCGGGCTGCCGGCGGCTGTCCCGGCGGGCGCCGACGAAGGCGATCCGGCGCCGCCCCAGGCCGATCAGGTGGCGGACGGCGAGCCGGGCGGCGGCCACGTTGTCGATGGCGATGTGGTCGAACGGGGCGTCGTACTCGCGCTCGCCGAGCAGCACCAGCGGCGGCCGGGCCGGGCGGCGCAGCAGGTCCTCGGCCTCCAGCCGGATCGGACTGAGGATCAGCCCCTCGATCAGGTGGCTGCGGAAGCCCTGCGAGACCAGGGCCTCCTCGGCGCGCAGCCCGGCGGTGTGGTCGAGCAGGACGGTGCGGCCGTGGTGCGCGGCCGCGTCGATCACCGCCGTGGCGAGGTCCGCGAAGTACGGGTTGCCGAGCTCCGGCACGGCCAGCGCGATGATGCCGCTGCGGCCGGTGCGCAGCCGTCGGGCCGTCGGGTTGGGCCGGTAGCCGAGCTCGTCGACCGCCCGCCGGACCCGCTCCCGGGTGGCCGGGCTGACGTGCGGGTAGTCGTTGACCACGTTGGAGACGGTCTTGACGGACACCCCGGCCCGCACCGCGACGTCCTTGAGGCTCACGCCCACGTCCCCGCCCCCTCGCTCTCCCGGCCCTGCCCCGACCGGCCCTGCCCCGACCGGTCCTGCCCCGACCGGCCCGCTGCCGCGCGTCCCCTCGCCGCGCGTCCCCTCGCCGCGCGTTCCGGCGCCTCCCCGCTCCCCGTGGCCGCTCATTCGTCGCGGCGCCCGCGGTCGAGCAGCGCCTGGGCCAGCACCACCACGGCCAGGAAGGCGCCGTTCACGGTGTCGGTGACGGCCGAGCCGTACTGCGAGGCCGAACGGTCGATCAGGTTGTGGATCACCGACAGCAGCAGCACGCCCGCGACGGTGCCGCCGACCGAGCCGCTGCCGCCGGTCAGCAGGGTGCCGCCGATCGCCACCGAGGCGATCGCGGTCAGCTCGTAGCCGACGCCCACCGTGGTGACGCCCGAGCCCAGCCGGGCGCTGCCCAGCGCCCCGGCCGCGCTGGCCAGCGTCGCGGACAGCACGTACACCAGCGTCTTGGTGCGGGCCACCGGCAGGCCCATCAGCCGGGCCGCGGGCTCGTTGCCGCCGATCGCGGTGGTCGCCGCCCCGAACTTCGTTCTGGTCAGCAGCAGCGCGCCCAGGCCGAACAGGGCGGCGGCGATCAGCACCGGCGTCCACGTCCCCTCGCCCAGCGCCCGGAACGCCGAACCGCGCGGCACCAGGTACGTCTCGGTGCCCTCGGCGGTGATCAGCTGCAGCAGGCCGCGCGCCCCGAGCAGGCCCGCCAGCGTCACGATGAACGGGGCCAGGCCGGCCCGGGACACCAGCAGGCCGTGCGCGCAGCCCCAGGCCGCGCCCACCGCGAGCGGCAGCAGCACGGCCGCCCAGGTGCCGTGGTGCTGGGCCGCCCAGGCGGCCAGCACCCCGCCGAGCGCGTACATCGACCCCACCGACAGGTCGATGCCGCCGGTGAGGATCACGAAGGTCAGGCCGAGCGCCAGCAGCCAGCCGAAGGCGTTGTTGCCGAGGATCGCGCCCAGGTTGTCGGCGCCGGCGAAGCCGGGCGAGAACACCGCCGCGCCCAGCACCAGCAGGACGAGCACGGTGAGCGCGCCGTGCCGGCGGATCCGCCCGGCCAGCCGCTCGGCGGGGGTCTCCGCAGTGAGTCGGCGGCGGCGGGCCAGCGGGCCCGCCCCGGCGGCGGAGGGAAGGGTCGGGCTCATCGGGTACCACGCTCCCGGGAGGCGTACACGGCCAGGCAGATGACGGCCGCTTCGACGATCTTGGTGATGGAGCTGTGCACGTCGTGCTGGGTCAGCACCGCGGTGGTCAGCTGCATGAACAGCGCCCCCGCCACGGTGCCGAGCACCCGCACGCTGCCGCCCGCCAGCGGCGTCCCGCCGACCACCACCGCGGTGATCGCGTCCAGTTCGACGTTGCGGCCCTGGTTGGCCGGGTCGGCCTCCGCGCCGTGGCCGACGATCAGCACCCCGGCCACCGCCGCCAGCACCCCCGACAGCAGGTACACCGTCAGCAGCACCCGCCGCACCGGCAGCCCCGCCAGCCGGGCCGCCCGCCGGTTGTCGCCGACCGCGACCAACTGCCGCCCGAACGTGGTCCGGTGGACCAGCACCGCGGTCAGCGCCACGCACCCCGCCGCCAGCCAGGCCGTCCACGGGACGCCCGCGAACGCCTCCGCGCCCAGCCGCAGCAGCGCCGGATCCGTCACCGGCTTCGCCGACGCCCCGTTGACCAGCGAGGCCACGCCCCGCACCCCGATCATCAGCGCCAGCGTCGCCACGATCGGCTGCACCCGGGTGAACGCCACCATCGCGCCGCCCGCCAGCCCGCTCACCGCGCCCAGCGCCACCGCCACCAGCAGCGCCACCGGCAGCCCCCAGCCGATGTACAGCGGGACCACCGCCGCGGCCAGCGCGATCACCGCGCCCACCGACAGGTCGATCCCCTCGGTGCCGATCACCAGCGCCATCCCGAGCGCCACCAGCAGCGTCGGCGCGACCTGGAACAGCTGGATGCGGACGTTCCCGGCCGACAGGAACCCGCCGTCCAGCACCGCCGCCACCACGAACAGCACGGCCAGCGCCGCGTACACGCCGTAGCGCCGCAGCAGACTCAGCGCGGGCCCGCGCCCGCGCACCGCACCCGCCAGGGTCAGGGCGCTCACCGGGGGCCTCCGTCCACGTCGTCGACTTCCTCCACCGCCACGCCGCCCGGCGCTCCGTCCGGTCCGTCCGGTCCATCCGGCTCGTCCGGCTCGTCCGGATCCTCCGGCTCGTGGGCCAGCGCGGCCAGCAGGCCGTCCGCGCTGACCGAGGCGCCGGTCAGCTCCTCCACCACCGCGCCGTCCTTCAGCACCAGCACCCGGTCCGCGCCCGCGATCAGCTCCTCGGCGTCCGAGGAGATCAGCAGCACGCCCAGGCCCTCCGCCGCCAGTTCGTCGATCAGCGCCTGCACCTCGGCCCGGGCGCCGACGTCGATGCCCCGGGTCGGCTCGTCCAGCAGCAGCACCTTCGGGCCCAGGCAGAGCCAGCGCGCCAGCAGCACCTTCTGCTGGTTGCCGCCCGACAGGTCCGACACCTTCTGCTCCGGGCTCGCGGCCTTGATCCGCAGCCGGGTCATGAAGGTCTCCACGATCCGGTCCTGCCGGGCCCGCGAGACCAGACCCGCCCGGGACAGCCGGGGCAGCGCCGCCAGCACGATGTTCTCCCGCACCGACAGGCCCGGTACGATCCCCTCCGCCTTCCGGTCCTCCGGCAGCAGCACCACCCCCGCCCGGACCGCCGCCGCCGGACTGCGCCGCGCCAGCACCCGCCCCGCCACCTCCACCCGCCCGGCGTCCGCGCCCAGCGCGCCCACCACCGCCTTCGCGGTCTCGCTGCGCCCCGACCCGAGCAGGCCCCCCAGCCCCAGCACCTCGCCCCGGCGCAGCGCGAAACCCACCCTGCGGACCTTGTGACGCACCGTCAGGCCCTCGGCCCGCAGCACCGGGACGTCGCCGACTGCCACCGCCCCGGCCCGCCGGGTGCCGGGCGCCCGGGTGCCCGGGCCCGGCTCCCGGCCCAGCATCAGCGCCACCAGCTCCCGCCGGCCCAGCCCCGCCAGGTCGCCCACGTGCACCACCCGGCCGTCGCGCAGCACCGTCACCTCGTCGCAGAGCGCGTACAGCTCGTCCAGCCGGTGGCTGACGTACACCACCGCGATGCCCTGCGCCGTCAGCTCCCGGACCACCCCGAACAGGGTGTCGACCTCGCGCGGCTCCAGCGAGGAGGTCGGCTCGTCCATCACCACCACCCGGGCCTCCAGCTGCACCGCCCGGGCCAGCGCCACCATCTGCTGCGCGCCCAGGCCCAGTTCGCGCAGCGGCCGGGACACCTCGGCGCGCACCCCGTAGCGGGCCAGCAGCGCGGCCGCCTCCCGGTTCATCCGCCGGACGTCCAGCAGGCCCCGGCGGCGCGGCTCCCGGCCGAGGAACAGGTTGCGGGCCACCGACACCATCGGCACCAGGTTGACCTCCTGGTACACCGTCGAGATCCCGGCCCGCTGCGCCTCCAGCGGTGTGCGGAACGCGACCTGACGGCCCGCCAGTTCGATCCGGCCGGCGTCCGGGCGGTGCACGCCGGTCAGCACCTTGATCAGGGTGGACTTGCCGGCGCCGTTCTCGCCGACCAGGGCGTGCACCCGGCCGGCCCGCAGCACCAGGTCCACGCCCCGCAGGGCGTGCACGCCCGCGAAGCCCTTGTCGATGCCGGCCGCCGTCAGTACGGGGGCGGCCGGCGGGGGTGCGGGAACGGGGGCGGGCGGTGTCGGCGCGGGGGCGGTCGGTGGGGTGTCCGCCTCGGGCATGGGTCCTCCTGTTCGGGTCGCGAGAGGTCACGCGGGGTCAGGCAGGGTCAGGCAGGGTCACGCGGGGTCAGTAGACGAGGCCCTGGGCGAGGGCCTGCTGGGCGCTGTCCTTGGTGAAGTGGCCGTCCTTGATGATCACCTTGGGCTGGACGCCCGCCGTCCCGTAGAAGTCCTTCAGCGACTGGAACGCCAGCGGGCCGAACCGCGGGTTGGTCTCGATGTCCGCGACCAGCTGCCCGTCCACCACGCCCTGCACGGCCTGCCGGATGCCGTCGATCGACACGATCCGGATGTCCTTGCCCGGGGTCTTCCCGGCCGAGCGCATCGCCTGGATCGCGCCCAGTGCCATGCCGTCGTTCTCCGCGTACACGGCATTGACGTCCGGGTGCGCCTGGAGCAGCTGCTCCATCACCTTCTGGCCCTCGGTCTGGTCGAAGTTCGCCGTCTGCGAGGCCACCACCTGCACGTTCGGGTACTTGGCGGCGAGCCGGTCGGTGAAGCCCCTGGTGCGGTCCGCCGAGACGTTGTTGCCGGGCGTGCCCTGCAGGACCGCCACGTGCGCCTGCCCGTCGGTCGCGGCGGCCAGGTCGTCCGCGGCGATCTGCGCCTGCCCGTAGAAGTCCGAGCCGATGAAGGCGACGAAGTCGCCGCACGCGGTGCCGGTCACCGTGCGGTCGATGGTCAGCACCGGGATCTTCTTCGCCTTGGCCGCGGCCAGCGCCGGGCCGAGGCCGTCCGAGTTCTCCGGCGCCACGATCAGCACCTGCGCGCCCTGCGCGATCATGTCCTGGATCTGCGCGTTCTGGGCGTTGACGTCGGCGTTGGCGTTGCGCTCGATCAGCTTCACGCCGAGCTTCTTCGCCTCCGCCTCGATGCTGGCGGTCTCCGCGGCCCGGAACGGGTTGCTGGTCGACTCCGACTGCGAGAACCCGACCACGGTCTTCCCGTCGGCCAGGTCCAGCTTCGGCGCGCCGTAGGTGTCGGCCGTACAGCCGGGGCCGCTCGCGCTCGCCGACGGCGAGACCACCTGCTGGGCGGCGGCACTGTTCGCGCCCGCCGCCGCGGCTCCGCTCCCGGAGCCCTGGCCGGAGCCCTGGTTGGTGCAGGCGGACGCCGACGCGCACAGCCCCGCGACGAGCAGTGCGGCGACGGCGGACTTGGCGCGCAGGGTGGGGTTCATACGCCCGATCACATCCTTGACTGCGTGGGGGAAGTCACCGGCTACCCGCCGGTTTCCAACGATGTAGAGGGACGATGGGGCATTCCGCCGGACAGTGTCAAGAAGTCGCGCGTCAACTCGTGGAGACCTGACGGAGCATCAATGCCGTGATGTGGCTGCTGATCTGCGCTGATGCCGAAAGGGGTGGGGGTGGCGCTGCGCGAGGGCTGGACAGTGGTGGCGATGGGTGCTCTGGTGTCGCGAGGGCAGTCTTTCCAACGTTGTGAAACGAGGAACTTGGCATGGACACCAGTTGTCGCGGAGAGGGCGGCGACCTGCCAGCGACCTACCGGCGGCTCACCCGCGACCCGCCAGGCCGGTGCGGGCGGCGATCCGGACCCGGCGGTCGGGATGCCGGGTCAGCGCGCGGAGCGGCTCCGCGGCCCGCCCGTCCCGGGCCGCGCCCAGACCGGCGGTGAGGGCCAGGACCACGCGGCGGTCGGGCTCGGCGGCCAGCCAGGGCAGGAGGAGGTCGACCAGCGGGGCGTCGAACGGGTTGTCGCCCCCGTCCCTGGCCCCGGCCCCGTCCCGGTCCCCGTCCCCGGCCCCGTCCTCGTTCCGGTACCCGTCCGCGTCCCCGTCCCGGTATCCGTTGATCTCCGTGGAGAAGTGGACCGTCCGGAGCACCTCCGCGCCGAAGTACCGCTCCCGCGGGTCGGGCCGGTCGCGCAGGGCGGCCGCGAAGTCCCAGCCGGTGTGGTGTCCCGCGGGGGTCCGGCGCTCCGCGACGGCGCGGGTGGTCTCGGACCACACCACGTGATCGAGGTCGGGCGCGGCCAGCGCGCGGGCCAGCAGCTCCGCGGCGGGCGCGGGGACGCCGTACGAGCCCTCCAGGCCGGTGAGCAGCGTGGCGTGCCCGGTCAGGAAGGCGTGCCCGCCCAGCGAGAGCCGCTCGCAGACCCCCGCCTCGGACCGGACGGTGCGCTGCTCGACCGGCCCGGCGAGGCCGCTGCGGCGCCGCAGCTCGGCGGCCAGGTCCACGCCGTGCCAGTGCCGGGCCAGCGCCAGGGCGTCGCGCCCGTCGGCGTCCGGGCGCCAGAGCTGGGCGCCGTGGCCGGCGAACAGCCGGAAGAGGTCGGAGCAGCCCAGTTCGACCGCGAGGTGCAGCGGGCTGCGCCCGAGGGCGTCGGTGCGGTCCGGCGAGGCGTACGCCGCGACCAGGGCCTGCGCCGTCGGGTCGTCGAACGCCCGCACCGCCAGCGACAGGACCGGGGTGCCGTGCCCGTCGACGGCGTCCGGGTCGGCGCCCGCCCGGCACAGCGCGTCCACCGCTCCGGCGTCCCCGCCGCGCACCGCCTCGACCAGCCGCGCCGTCAAGTCCGGTGCCCGGCGGCCCGGTTCGGTGGCGGGCATCAAGGGGCGGGTTCCGCGGGGCGGCGGGCCAGGAAGACGTACTCCCGGCCCGGGCGGTCCGGTGCGTCCCGGACCCCGAGCGGTTCGAGGCCCGCGGCGCGCAGGTCGGCCTCCACCTCGGCGCGCTCGCGGAAGCGCAGGGTGGAGTCCGAGGTGAGGTGCCGCCCGTCCGCCGCGAACACGTAGTGCCGGCGGAACGCCACCAACGGGCCGGTGACGTCCAGCAGTTCCACCCAGTCCTCCACCGCGCCGACGCCCGGCAGGTCGCTCACCCGGTGGGAGGCCGCCCGGGTCCAGGACTCCCAGGCGCGGCAGGCCGGCACCCGGGTCTCGAACACCAGATGGCCGCCCGGGCGCAGCGCGTCGCGCACGCCCCGCAGGGTGGCGCGCCAGTGGCCCGGACCGGTGATCTCCTGGGCGGCGTTGGCCGTCATGGTGACCAGGTCGACGCCCAGCGGCGGCAGGTCCGTCACGTCCCCGACCAGCCAGCGGACCCGCTCGGCGCCCGGCTTGCGGCGGGCCACCCCGATCGACGCGGCGGCCGGGTCCACCCCCAGCACGCGCACGCCGCGCCCCGCCAGCAGCAGGGCGAACACCCCGGTGCCGCAGCCCAGGTCGAGCACCTGCGAGGCGCCCAGCTCGTCGACCAGGGCCAGGTAGGGCAGCAGGTCGTCGCGCTCCGGGTCGAGCGCGTCGTAGAGCGCCGCCAGCCGGGGCAGCGTGAAGCATTCGTCGGCCACCCGCGCGACGGTAGCGCCGACCGGGCGCCGGCCGCGCCCGGTTTTCCGGCGGGGTCCGGGGCGGCGGGGTTCGGCGGCGGTGGGGCCGGGGCGGCGGAGTTCGGCGACGGCGTTCGGCGGCGGTGGGAAAAGGGTTTGCGAGGGGGAGCGGCGGTTCCGTACGGTGTCCGGGTGAACACCGGAACGGCCATGGGCCACGCACGGATCGGCGACCCGGTGGGCGACTGACCGCGCCCCGGGTGTCGCAGGGGCGCTCGCACGCCCGAGGACCACCGCTTCCTCGGAGCAGTGCGCGTACACGTCCCCCTGCCGACCAGATCCGGAACGAGGTCAGACCCGAACCATGCCCGCCGCTTTCAACCACACCATCATCGCTTCCAAGGACCGCGCCGCGTCCGCCCGCTTCTACCAGGACCTGCTGGAGGCCGAACAGGCGCCCTCCTGGGGCCCGTTCACCAACCTGCAGCTCGCCGACGGCGTGCTGCTCCAGTTCGCCGAGCCGCCGGTGGAGATCCAGCGGCAGCACTACGCCTTCCTGGTCGACGACGAACTGTTCGACCGTGCCCACGCCATGCTGCGCGAACGCGGCATCGACCACTGGGCCGACCCGCAGATGCAGCGCCCCGGCGAGACCAACACCGAGCACGGCGGCCGCGGCGTCTACGTGCTCGACCCGGCCGGGCACGGGCTGGAGCTGATCACCCGGACCTACCTGTGAGCCGCTGAGCCGTCGTCGAACCGCTGAACCGCACCTCCCCGCCGCCCCGTTGACGCGGTCCGGCGGGTCCGGGCGGTTGGCGGGCGCGGGGCGCGGGGCGCGGGTGCGAGGATGGGCCGATGGATCGGATCGGTCACCAGGAACTGCGCGCCGCCCTGGCGCAGACGCGGAACGTCCTCGCCCCGCACCTCGGCCGGGACTGGGGCGTCCCGGCCGGGCCGCTGGAGTGGAACTGCCGGGACACGCTGGCCCACCTCGGCCACGACCTGCTCGCCTACGCCGGGCAGCTCACCGCCCGGCCTGCCGACCGCTACCTGCCCTTCGACCTGACGGTGAGCCAGGAAGCCGATCCGGCCGACCTGTTGGCCACCGCGCTGGCCTGCGGCGAGCTGCTGGCCCTCGCGCTGGCCGCCGCCGAGCCCGGCCTGCGGGCCTGGCACTGGGGCCCGACCGACCCGACCGGTTTCGCCGCGATGGGCGTCGCCGAAACCCTGCTGCACACCCACGACATCGCCACCGGCCTCGCCCTCGACTGGGCGCCGCCGCCCGCGCTCTGCGCCGCGGTCCTGGCCCGGCTCTTCCCCGATGCCCCCGCCGGCGACCCGGCCCCCGTCCTGCTCTGGTGCACCGGTCGCGCCGAGCTGCCGGGCCGCCCGCGCCGGGAGTCCTGGACGTGGCGGGCGGCGCTCGCCGAGTAGCGGCCGAGGGCGTCGACGGGGCGGCGGGGCGGCGGGGCGGGCCGGGTGTCGGGGTGGCGCCGGCGGGTTGGGCTATCGGTGGGCGATGATGCTGCCGGCCTCGGCCGGGTGCGGCCCGGCGGTACCCGGCCTGTTGTCCTCCGTGGTTGGTGAAGCTCTCGTCGAAGCCCGCACGGGCGCGGTCGTCGACTTCCTCGAGCGTGGTCTGCGGCAATGTGGCGGTGTCCCTTTGCGGAATATTGGTGCGCATGGGCCTGGATATCCGTCCAGACCGTAGGGAATCGGACAGGCCGCCACAGTTGTGGAAGGGCCGTCGTTGCAGCGCTCGTAAACGCTCTGGTAACCTCCCGGACCACCGGGGGACATCTTGCATTTCCGCCATGTCAAGACGGCGTTCATCTGCACTGCCCTCGCCTTTCCTATGGCATTCAGCGTTGCATGCCGCTGTTCGTACAAAGGGCCCACGCATACGTGGACCTCTGCGCCATGGGGGACTTGAGCGTGGCAATTTTGCGTACTGAGCGTTTTCCCGAACTCCTCCGGAAATGCGCTGAAGAGGCGGGGGCCAAAACCGATCTGGCCGCCGTCGTGGAACACGCCGTCTCACTCGGGGGCCGTTTTCCGCGCGAATTGGGCATGGCGGCGTTGACCGCCGGAGAGGCACACCTGCTGGCCGCCGCCGAGTCGGTGGGGGCCACGGTTCACGGGGCCGGCGCCGAAGCCGGTCATGCCGATCTGGTCGCCATCGTGCCGACCGGCCGCGTCCGTGTCGTGCGGCCCGGGGAGCAGGTGACGGACGGGTCCGCCCTGGTGGGTGAGATCGAGTGGCACGGTGCCCGCCCGGCGGGCCTGGACGAGTACGTCGACCACCTGCAGATGCTGGACGGAGCCGACCGGCAGGTGCTCAGGAAGTGGCTGGTCGCCGAGGGCGAGGCCCGCGCGCTCGACCTGATCCGGCGGCTTCGCTACACGCTGCGCCATGTCGGTCCGATGCTGGTCCACATCGGCGATCGCCACTACACGAACCTGGGCAAGGCGGCCAATCTCGTCGGCAAGTCCGTCGCTGCGGACTCCCCGGCGTGTCTCCTCAACGGCCTGGAACGCACGGAGCTTTCGGACTGGGCCGAGGAGGACTGCGCCTTCCTGGTGCTGATGAGTGTCCTGATCGCCTCCGGGACTCCCTCCCGTACCGAGGAGTTCAGCGGTACCCAGCTGACGCTGCGGCGCCTGGAGGAGTTCGTCCGCGGGCGGATCCGCGCCTACGGCAGGACCGTTCCGCAGGACGCGGAGACCCTCCCCGACGTGGAGCGGCTGTGGCTGCTCGCGGACCTGTCCGCGGAAGGCCGCCGAGCCGCCGTCGCTGCGGGCTCGTCGGTGTTCCGGGTGGTCCAGGGCATGACCATCAACAAGGAGGAGCGGGCCTTCGACCGGCCGGTGTCCGCCGCCGACCTGCCCGACGCGGTGCGGGCGCTGCTGCTGGACCACCTGTCCGAGGAGCAGCTGTCCTCCCTCGACGCCCCGGACTCTCTGGCCAGGGCGTGGTCGGCCCGCTTCCCGCGCCTGCACGAGACGGGAAGCGGCGCGTTCTCGACGCGCTTCGAGGAGTTGCTGCACGGGATCGTCGCCGTTGCGACGGAGGCCACCCGGTCGCACGTCGGCATGTCCCGGGGGCCCAAGGACGTGGGTCTGCTGGGTCGGCTGCTGGCCGCCGGGGATCCGGCCCCCGGATCGTGGAAGACCAGCGACTACTACTGCTGCGTGGTGCCCGCGCCTGATTTCGTCGGGCGCTTCGCGGCGGATCCGGAGAGCCTGGTGCAGGTCGTGCGTGCCATCGCGGCACGCATGCGCTGGAACGGCTGGCACTTCATGCCTCCCCTGGCTGGGCCCGAGGAGCTGTTCGAGGACCGGGACTGGTTCTACCCGCCGTCCATGCCGGACATCACGGAGTGGACTTCGCACCACCACCAGGGCCACGTGGCGAACGGCGTGCGTCACGCGATCCGGGTGCCGCTGCCGCTGGTCCTGGGCGGGGAGGTCCGCCCCGGCGTCCACGACTTCCGGCTCATGCGCTCGGACGGCGATCCCTACGACCTGGCCGATCTGCGCGCGGCCATCGCCGTGGCCAAGGTCCTCCAGGGGCTGTACCAGGCGCACGCCGCGTTCCTGGAGGGCAACGGCACGAGCGTGCCGGTCAGTGACTTCGACAACCGCTGGTACCAGGCGAGGTACCTGGCGTCGGCGCCGACCGCCTGACGGCTCGGTGCGGGTGAGGTGATTCCCTTGGACCGCGAGGCAAGGCAGGAACGAGAGATGGTGACACAGCCGGTGGATGCGCCTGTTGCAGTTGCGGACCGCGAAGTCCTGGTCGTGGGCTGGAAGGCCAAGGCGATCAAGGCGCTGGTCCGGCACGCAGCCGTCGTCACCAGCGTGGTCGATCCGCACGAGGCGGCGAAGTGCCGCAAGCTGGGCCTGGGCGCGACCTGGGTCGCCGCGGACCCGACGCGGGCCGAGGACGTCGCCGCCGTGCTGGCTCGGCACGGACGTTCCGCCGGGGACTTCGACGCGGTCTGCAGTCCCACGGAGCTGACCGTGCTGACGGCGTCCCTGCTGGCAGCCGCCGCGGGGAACAGCGCGATTCCCCTGGACGCGGCCGTGGCCCTGCGGGACAAGGCGGTGCAGAAGGAGTCCGTGCGGCGGGCGGGGCTGCCGGTGGCGTCCTGCCGGGTCGTCGCCACCACGCCGGACCTGGCCGGCGTGGCCGCGGACGGGCCGGTCGTGGTGAAGCCGGTGTGCGGGGCGGGCAGTGCCGACACGTACGAGATCGGTGACGCGGAGGCCGCCGAGTCCCTCGTCGCACGCCTCACCGAGCAGGGCCTGCACGGCCCTTGGCTGGTCGAGGAGTTCATCGACGGTTGGGAGGCCCAGGTCGACGGCGTGGTCCGGGACGGACGGCTGCGGTTCATATCCGTCTCCCGCTACCTGGACAACCTGATCAGGATCCACGACGGCGGGCTCGCGGGTTCCGCCTCGCTTCCGTCGGCCCGCCATCCCGAGCTGTACCGGCGCGTGGGCGAACTGACCTCGCGGGCGCTGGCAGCACTGGGCTTCGAGGACGGCGTCTTCCACCTCGAGGTCTTCGTCAACGGCGAAGACGTCGTCTTCAGCGAGTGCGGGGGCAGGGTCGGCGGTGCGCTCACGGACGAGCAGCTCCGGCACTGCTTCGACGTGGACATCTACGACGAGTGGGCCCGCTCCGTGCTCCGCCTTCCCTCGGCCCTGCCCGAGCAGCTCCCCGATCCGGGAGGCAGCGTCGGGTACATCCACCTGACGCTCCCCCAGGGCACGGTGACGGAACTGCCCACGCAGGACGCGCTGACGGCCCGACCCGGGGTGCTGCACGCCGAACTCGACGTGGCCGTGGGCGACGTCGTGGGCGATCTGACGACCAGTTCCCACCTGCGGGCCGCCCGCGTGCTGGTCCACGGCCCGGACGAGGAGAGCGTCACCGAGGACCTGCGAAAGCTGTCGCAGTGGTTCAGGAACGCGACCGTCGTCGTCCCGACCCCTTGATCCGGTGCTCCAGCGCCTCGTTCCCGACCCCGAACCCAGCCGCGACCAACGGAAGCCGTGGAAGATGACCGCAACCGATCCCCGCACCGACGCAGCGGCCGAAGCCGTGGACGTCGTCGTCCTGGGCTGGAAGCCCACTGAAGTCCTGCGCGCTCTCACCGGCTACGGGGCCCGCGTCGTGTGCGTGTGCGAGCCGTCCGACGCGTCCGCCGCCCGGGAGACGGCGGACGTCGACACCGTGGTCGTCGCGGGCACCCTCACCGATGCCGCCGAGGTCCTCGCAGCGCTGGCCCGCACCGGGATCCGGCTCACCGCCGACGCGATCGTCTGTTCCGCCGACGAGTTTCCGCTGGTGACGGCCTCCCTCGTCGGCGAGGCCCTCGGCTGCCGGGCGTGGCCGGTGCCGCTGGCTCTCGCCCTGCGCGACAAGTTCGTCCAGAAGCAGCTGGTACGCGCCGCGGGCATCCCGGTCGCCGAGGCGTGCGTCGTGGACACCCTGGCCGAGCTCGCCCTCGCCCCCCTCGCCCCGCCGTTCGTCATCAAGCCCTTCGACGAAGCGGGTGTGCGGCGCACGAGCGTGGTGCGGTCCACGGAAGAGGCCGAAGAACTGGCGCAGCGCGAGGGCTCGGAGCACTCGGGCCCGTGGCTGGCGGAGAGCTTCGTCGAGGGCGGCGAACTGCACCTGGACGGCGTCGTGCGCCAGGGCGGCCTGCTCCTGCTGTCCGTCTCGCGCTACCTCGCCAACGTCATGGACTTCCGGACCGGAGGCCTGGTCGGCTCCACGACCCTCGACCCGGACGAGCACGCCGGTCTGTACCGCAGGGCCGCGGACGTCGCCACGCGCTCGCTGCGGGCTCTGGGCCACACCGACGGGGTGTTCCACCTGGAGGTCTTCGAACAGGACCGGGCGTTGGTCTTCGGCGAGTGCGCCGGTCGCGTCGGCGGAGGCCGCGTGGACACGGTCGTCCAGCTCAAGTTCGGGGTGGACCTGCACGACGAATGGGCCCGGGCCGTTCTCGCGCTGCCCTCGGCCGTCGCCACGGCCGAACAGGACCCGCGGACCTTCGGCTGGGTCCACCTCCCGGCGGTTCGGGGGCGGGCCACCGTCGTCCCCACCGACGACGAAGTGCGGCAGCAGCCCGGGGTCGAGGTCGTCGAGATGAAGGTGAAGCCGGGTGCGACGGTGACCGACGTGCTGAAGGACTCCAACGCCCGCTCCGGGCGCGTGGTGGTCTCGGGACCCGACGCCGCCGAGGTGACCGCCCGGCTCCGGGGGGTCTCGGCCTGGTTCCGCACGGCCCTCGCCGTCGAACCGGTCGAATCCTGATCCCCACCCCCGTCTGCCCCCCGTCGTCAACGTGCCGAACGGCCCCATGAAAACCATCGCCTCCACCCTCGCGGGACGCCTGCTCCCGGCGCGCGGCGCCGGCCGCACCCTCGCCGCCGGCTCCTTCGTCGACTCGTTCGGATCCGGCCTCTTCCTGGCCGTGGCCACCCTCTACTTCGTCGGCCAGGTCGGCATCGCGCCCACCGGCGTCGCCCTGGCCCTGGCGGTCGCCGGCGTTCTGGGCCTGGTCAGCGGGGCACCCGGCGGCCGGCTGGCGGACCGGTACGGCGTCGGCCGCGTCTACCTGTGGCTGCTGCTGCTCAGGGCCGTCTCCTACAGCCTCTACGCCCTGGTCGACGGATTCACCGGGTACTTCCTCGTCACCTGCCTGGCGACGATGGCGGACCGGGCCTGTTCGCCCCTCACCCAGGCGGCCGTCCGCGTGGTGGTCGGCAGCCGGGAACGCAACCGCACCATGGCCTCGATCCGGGCGCTGCGCAACGTCGGCTACACCCTCGGCACGCTCGTCGCCGCCTCCGCGGTCGCCGCGCACAGCCACGTCCTGGTCCAACTGCTGTTCCTCGCCAACGGCCTGACGTTCGTGGTGACGGCCGCGTGCGTCCGACGAGCCCTGAGGGCGACCCGGGCGGCCGACCCCGGCACCGACGCCGCCGACCTGCCGGCGGACCCCGACGCCGGCACGGCGAAGGGGGAGCCCGCCCCCGCCGTGCCGGCCACGGTCCGCTCGCCGTTCAGGCACCCCTCGTTCATGGCCCTGACGGTCGGCAACGCCCTCATGTGCCTCCACGACACCGTTCTCGTCGTCGCGCTGCCGGTCTGGGTGATCCGCCACTCCTCGGTGCCCGAGAGCACCGTCCCGATCCTCCTGGCCGTCAACACCGCGCTGACCGTCGGCGTCCAGGTGTGGATCTCCTCCCTGGACATGGACCGGTCCCGCGCCCTGCGGCTGCTGTGGGGTGCCGCCGCCGTGCTGTGCGCGGCCTGCCTGCTGTTCGCCTGCGTCACCGCGGCTCCCACCGCCGTCGGCACGGCGCTCCTGGGCGGTGCCGTGGTCCTGCTCACCCTGGGGGAGAACTTCCACGCCGCGGCGGCCTGGTTCCTGTCCGACGCCATGGCACCGCCCGCGGCCTACGCGCGCTACCTGGGAGCCTTCAGCACGAGCGTCACCGTCCACGGCCTGCTCGGACCCGCGCTCGTCCTCGGCGCCCTCCTGCCACTGGGCGCCGGTGGCTGGGCGGCCCTGTGCGGGCTGTTCACCACCGGGGCCGCAGGCATGAGCGCGGCGGCCGGCCGCTCCCTGCCGAAGCCGCGACCGAACCCGACCCTGCCCGCTGTAGCATCCGACACCGCCGCCGGCTGACCCCGGCCGTCCGAGCCCAGGAGCCCATCCACATGACCCCGCGCCCCACCGTCATCTACGTCGGCACTCGCCGAGGCCCGCAGGAGGCCAACCGCGCCCTGTTCGCCGCCCGCGACGCCGGCTACCGAGTCGCCGTGCTCGGCTCCGTGGCGGCCGGACTGCACACCGACCTGATCCACGACGTCGAGAAGGCGAACCTCTCCGACCGCGAGGCAGCCCTCGACGCGGGGTTGCGCCTGGCCGAGCGCACCGGGGCCAGCGGCGCTCTGGCCTGGACGGACGGCGGCGTCGAGCTCGCCGCGGCGCTGTCCCAGCGGTGCGGATGGCGCGGTGTGCCGGTCGAGGCCGCACACCGGGCCCGCAACAAGCACTCCATGCGCGCGGCCCTGTCCCACCGCCCCGACCTCATCCCGGCGTTCCGCCACGTGACCTCGTTCGAGGAACTCGCCGCGGCCCGCGAGGAGATCGGCGCGCCCGCCGTCCTCAAGCCCGCCGGCGGCAGCGGCAGCCGCTCCATCCTGCAGGTCGAGCCGGACACCGACCTGGCCGCGCTGTACCGCCAGGCTGTCGCGCTCACCCTGCCCAGCGTCGCGTCGATCTTCGGCGACTACCCCGGCGAGTTCGTCTACGAGGAGCGCCTGGGCGGGACCGAGCACAGCGTCGAAGGTTTCGTCCACGACGGCGTCACCTACATCGCCGGAATCACCGACAAGCTGGTCACCTACCCCTACTACGTCGAATACCAGGAGATCCACCCCTCCGCCCTCCCCGCGGACACCGTCGAGACGGTCCACGCCCTGACCCGCGAGGTGACCCGGTCCATCGGGCTCGACTGGTGCGGGTTCCACCTCGAGTGCCGTGTCCTGCCGGACGGGACCGCCAAACTGCTGGAGATCGCCGCCCGCCCCGGCGGCGGGTTCATCACCTCGCACCTGGTGCCCGGAAGCACCGGGATCCCCTTCCACGAGAACCTCGTCCGGCTGACCGCCGGTCAGGCGCCCGACCTGGAGCACCGCGCGGACGCCTTCTTCGGCAGCCGCAGCGTCCTCAGCCCCACCGAGGGCGTCTTCCAGGGCTTCGACGGACTCGACGAGGTACTGCGCATCGGCGGCCTGGAGCACTTCTTCTTCGGCGCGGTCCCCGGCGACAAGATCGTCCTGCCCCCGGGGGACGCCGGCAGCTGCGAACTCGCCAGCGCCCTGGTGCGCGCCCCCCGCTACCAGGACGTCCAGGACGCCCTGGCCCGGGCTGCCGAACTCGCCCGCCCCCGCATCGGCTGATCCCGCCCGCCCCCAGAAAGAAGCAGCCCAGCCCCATGACCGCGATCACCATCCCCGACGCCCTGCGGCCCGCCGACGGCCGTTTCGGCTCCGGCCCCTCCAAGATCCGCCCCGAGGCCCTGGCCGCCCTGGCGGAGCAGACCGTCTTCGGCACCTCGCACCGCCAGGCGCCGGTCAAGGCCATCGTCGGCCGCATCCGCGCAGGACTGGCCGACCTGTACGACCTGCCGGACGGATACGAGGTGGTCCTCGGCAACGGCGGAGCCACCGCGTTCTGGGACATCGCTGCCTACGGCCTCATCGGCCGCAAGTCCCAGCACCTGGTCATCGGCGAGTTCTCGGCCAAGTTCGCGGCCTCGGCCACCACGCCCTGGCTCGCCGAACCCAGCGTCATCTCCGCACCGCCGGGAACCTGCACGCAGCCGCGCGCCGAGTCCGGGGTCGACGCCTACGCCCTCATCCACAACGAGACGTCGACCGGCGTGATCGCCCCCGTCCAACGCGTCGCGCAAGCCGATCCCGGAGCGCTGCACCTGGTCGACGGCACCTCGGCGGCCGGCGGCGTGAGCGTCGACATCAGTCAGTGCGACGCCTACTACTTCGCCCCGCAGAAGAACCTGGGCTCCGAAGGCGGCCTCTGGATCGCGCTGTTGTCCCCGGCCGCGATCGACCGGGCGCACACCATCGCCGCCTCCGGCCGGTACATCCCGCCGTTCTTCTCCCTCACGGCCGCGATCGAGAACTCCGCGAAGGACCAGACCTACAACACCCCCGCCCTCACCACCCTCGTCCTCCTCGCCGACCAGCTCGACTGGATCAACTCCCGCGGCGGCCTGCAGTGGGCCGCGCAACGCACCGCCGACTCCTCCTCGCGCCTGTACACGTGGGCCGAGAAGTCGCCCGCGGCCACGCCCTTCGTCACCGATCCCCTGTTCCGCTCGCCCGTCGTCGCCACCATCGACTTCGACGAGAGCATCGACGCCACCGCGCTGGCCGCCACCCTCCGCGCCAACGGCATCCTCGACACCGAGCCCTACCGCAAGCTCGGCCGCAACCAACTGCGGATCTCCTGCTACCCGTCCATCGACCCCGCCGACGCGGAAGCACTCACCGCGTCCATCGACTACGTGATCGAGCGACTCGCCTAGGGTCCGCGCGAGGTGGTGGCCGGTCTACGGGTTCCGCCCTCGTCCGAGGGCGGAACCCGTACGGCGAAGGCTCCGATCCCCACCCGTGAGGTCGCAGCACCGGAGCCGGAGGGTGCTGGAGGGGGCTGGCCGGCTGAGCGGGCGCCCCGGCTGACGGGGGGCGGGACGGGGAACATCGGGGGCGTCCGGGAGGTTGGACCGGATGGTCCCGCCGGGGCGGCGCCCGGGCGGGACGAGTCGACGTCCCATGCGAGGAGTGAGTACTAGATGACCACGGACCGTGCTGTCCTGGCCGGCGGTTGCTTCTGGGGAATGCAGGAGCTGATCCGCAACCTCCCCGGCGTCCAGTCGACCCGCACCGGCTACACCGGCGGCGAGAACGCGCACGCCACCTACCGCAACCACCCCGGCCACGCCGAGGCGCTGGAGATCGTCTACGACCCGGAGCGGATCAGCTACCGGACGCTGCTGGAATACTTCTTCCAGATCCACGACCCGAGCACCGTGGACCGGCAGGGCAACGACATCGGCAGCAGCTACCGCTCGGCGATCTTCTACGCGGACGAGGCCCAGCGCGCCACCGCCCTCGACACCATCGCGGACGTCGACGCGAGCGGCCTCTGGCCGGGCAAGGTCGTCACCGAGGTCACCCCGGTCGGCGACTTCTGGGAGGCCGAACCCGAGCACCAGGACTACCTGCAGCACTACCCCAACGGCTACACCTGCCACTACCCGCGCCCGGGCTGGAAGCTCCCGGTGCGCGAGGGCGCGTGACCGGAGGCCCGGTCGAGGGCTGAGGGGCGAAACACCAGGGGTATACGGCGGCCACCGGTTCCGGTGGCCGCCGTTCGCGGTGGGCGGGGCGGAGCGGGGTGGAGCGGGACGGAGCAGCGGCGGCCCGGGCCCGATCCGGGTTCGGTCCGGGCCTGGTCCGTGGGCTGTGCGGGGGCTGTGCGGGGGTGACCGCCCGCCGGGCAGGTCGTAGGGTGCCCCCGTGAACGTGGATGATCTTCAGTGGCAGGTGGTGAACCTCGGTGGTGTCCTGCCGCGGATCGTGGACGAGGTCCTCGATGGCGGCGGGCTGGAGGCCCTGGTGGGGGCGGCGGAGGAGCGGGGCGACTGGTTCTGCGCCGAGGGGGCGGTGCGGGGGCTGTGCGCGGCGGGGGAGTTCGGGCGGGCCTGGGCGGTGGTGGAGCCGTTCGTGGGGACGGGGTGGCGCCCGGCGGCACGGGTGGGGGCCGACGTCCTGGTGCGGTGGGGCCGGATCGAGCAGGCGCTGGAGCTGTCGCGCCCGGCGGGGGCGGCGGGGAGCGAGGGGACGGAGGACGTGGCCGCCGCGGCGCGGGACCACGCCGAGGTGCTGGTCCGCGCGGGGCGGGCGGACGAGGCGGTCGACGTTCTGGCGCCGCACCTGCGCGACCGGCGGGTGCTGGGCGCCCTGGTGGAGCTGACCGAGGGACAGGGGTGCGACGAGCGGGTGCTGGAGCTGCTGGCCCCGCTGGCCGAGGAGTTCCGGCGCAGCCCGGGGCGGGGCGGGGGCGGCGGCCCGTGGGAGGCGCTGTCCGGGCAGGCGCGGGTGCTGGAGCGCTCCGGCCGCGCGGACGAGGCGATCCGGCAGTTCGGCGCGGACGTGGCCGCGCGCCGGTACGGGCCGCTGAACAACGTGGAGTCCTACGCCGAGCTGCTGGCCCGGCACGGCCGGATCGAGGAGTTGCGGAGCCTCGCCGACACCGAGAGCCGCGCCGCCGTCCCCGTGTACGTCAGGGTCCTGGAGGACGCCGGACGGGCGGGGGAGGCGGAGGCGTACCTGCGCGGCCTCATCGCCGCCGGAAAGCCGGGCTGGTACGAGAGCATGCTGATGGAGCTGCTCTTCCGCCAGGGCCGCCCGGCGGACGGCATCGAGGCTGCGGCCGGCACGTTCGACGACCTCTACGACGACAACCTCCTCCAGTCGGCCCTGCTCCTGCTCGCCGAACACGGCCTGCACGACCGGGCGATCGCGCTCACGCAGGAGCGCAGCCCCGAGTTCCTCGCCGAGCACGAGGCGCACTGGGTGCGCTCCAACCGCTGGTGGCTGATGGGCGAGGCGGGCCGGGCCCCGGAGGCGCTCGCGGAGATCGCGGCCCTGCCGGTCGACGGGGGCGGGGAGGCCGACGAGGCCGACGAGGTCGAGGACCGCGAGCTGACCGTCGCCTGGCTGCTGGCCCAGGACGGCCGGGTCGCGGAGGCCGACGCCCTCCTGCGCGGGATGCCGGGCAAGCGGGCCGGCACCCAGCTGGCCGAACTGCTGCTCCGGCAGGGCCGGTTCGCCGAGGCGATTGCCGCGATCCCCGACGTCGCCGCCCAGCGGGAGGAGGAAGAGCGCCGGCGGGCGAAGTGGCGGGAGGCGGCCGCGTCCGGCGCCGCCGGCGGGTGGGGCGGCCGGTGAGCGGCACCGGGCGCGGCCCCGCGGGCTGACGGTCGGTCGGTCCTGCGGCTCCTATGACCCCGGTGCGGGGCGGGTGCGGAGGAGGGTGTCGAGGGAGTCGACGATCCAGTCCCAGGACTCCTGCGCGGGGACGGGGGTGTGGGCGAAGCCCCCGGCGGCCTCGAGGTCGATGTAGCCGTGGAAGACGCCGCCGAGGAGGCGGACGGCGTGGGTCTGGGCGGGCTCGGGGAGGTGGTAGCCGCGCAGGATGGCCCGGGTCAGCTGGGAGTGGCGGGGGGCGGCGCTGGCGGCGGCGGTCTCGGGGTCGAGGCGCAGCCGGGCGGCGGCGTAGCGGCCCGGGTGCTCGCGGGCGTAGCCGCGGTAGGCCTCGGCGAAGGCGGCCAGGGCGTCGCGGCCGGCCCGGCCGGCGACGGCGTCGGTGGCGCGGTCGGCGAGTTCGGCCAGGGCGAGCAGGGCGATCCGCACCTTGAGGTCGTGCGAGCTCCTGACGTGCGAGTACAGGCTGGCGACCTTGACGTCGAAGCGGCGGGCCAGCTCGGTCACCGTCACCTGCTCGAAGCCCACCTCGTCGGCGAGTTCCGCGCCCGCTCGGGCCAGTACCTCCGGGGTCAGACCTGCACGTGCCACCGCGGCCACCCGTCCCTTCCTCGTCGTCCGGTCGTGCTTCCTGAACCCATTATCCATTTGCCTAAACGACTTAGGCAAATTAGCGTGGTGTTTCGTGAGAGAGCTGACCGATCCCGAGATCCGCGCCGCGTTCCTGAACTGCTCCAAGGGCGAGGCGAAACGACTGAACCTGCCCCGCGAGCTGCCCGAACAGCCCTGGCCGGAGCTGGACTTCCTCGGCTGGCGCGACCCGCAGGCCCCCGACCGGGCCTACCTGGTCGCCGAGCTGGACGGCCGCCCGCAGGCCGTCGTCCTGCGCTCCTCCTCCGGCGCGTCCTGGCAGCCCCGCCGCAGTATCTGCTCGCTCTGCGTCACCACCCACACCGGCGGGGTCTCCCTGCTGGTGGCCCCGCTGGCCGGCCCCGCCGGGCGACAGGGCAACTCGGTCGGCGCGTACATGTGCAGCGACCTGGCCTGCCCGCTGTACGTCCGCGGCCTGCGCGAGACCGGCACCAAGATTCACGAGTCGCTGACGCAGGAGCAGCGGATCGAACGGATGCGCGGCAACCTGGCGGCCTTCCTGGCCAAGGTCCGCGGGGAGGCGGCGCCGACGGGCTGAACCACCGTCAGGGGGAGCGGAACGGCTGGGTAGGCTGCGGGCGAAGGGGCGCGCGGGTGAACCGACGAACCGGCGAACCGGCGTGCGGGCGAAGGGGTGGGTGAGGCGGATGGCGGGTTTCGCGGTGGGCGTCGCGGCCGGGGTGCCGGACACGGCGGCCGTCCTCGAAGCGTTCGACGCCCTGGAGCGGCGGATGTGGAGCGGGCGGGCCGCCGCCTACGCCGCGAGCTTCGCCCGCCTGTGCGCCCACCCGGTACCCGCGCTGCTGGACGCCGCCGCGGTCGGGCCCGGCAGCGCCGTGCTGGACGTCGGCACCGGGACGGGCGCCGCCGCGGCCGCCGCCTGCGCGCGCGACGCCCGGGTCACCGCCGTCGACGCCGAACCGAGCATGCTCGCCGAGGCCCGGCGCAACGCCCCGGCGGCCGAGGTGCGCGCCGCGACGCTCCCCGAACTCCCCTTCGCCGACGCCTCGTTCGACGCGGTGGTCGGCAACTTCGTGATCAACCACGTCGGGCGGCAGCGCGCCGCCGTCGCCGAACTGCGCCGCGTCCTGCGCCCCGGCGGCCGCCTCGCCCTCACCGCCTGGGCCACCCCCGCCCCGCCCGGACAGGCCCTGCTGGGCCGGGCCGTCGAAGCCGCCGGCGTCCCCCGGCCCGCCCACCTC